>JBAUGC010000710.1:0-7653 GCA_049679485.1 Xanthobacteraceae bacterium | reverse complement strand
TTCGCACAGGAACAACATCACGGCGGGCACAAGCAGCGCGGTTTCGATGCGCTGCTCGACAATGGTCTTAAGAAGCGACCCCGGCACGATTTCGCGCACGATCACGAGGCTCGCGCCCTGCTGCATGCTCCAGATCGCCCATCCCAACCCGCCGAGATGAAACATTGGCATGGCGACAAGCGACCGGCTGCCTTCCTGCAATTCCGGCATTTCGAGCGCGAGGCAAAGGCCGGTGTTGAGCATGTTCCAGCCGGTCAGCATCGCGCCTTTCGGCAGGCCGGTGGTGCCGGACGTGCAGAATTGCGTGGAGACCGCGCCGTTTTGGTCACGTTTTGGGTCTGCGCCACTGCGCGGCAATTCGTCGAAAGTCATGGTGCGGATGCCGGCCGCGGCGCCGTTGGCTTTAAATTCAGGACCGGTGACGACGATCTTCGGTTTGATATCCTCGATGATCAGCTTAACTTCGTTGGCGATGAGCCGCCAGTTGATCGGCGCAGCGACCGCGCCGGCCTTGTCGAGGGCTAGCGTAAGCTCGAGATAAGCGGCGCAGTTCTTGTCAAGAATAGCCACCCGGTCGGCCGGCTCGATGCCGAGTTTCTCGACCAGCGCGCCGGCAAGCCGCGAGGTCGATTCGTCGAGTTCTGCATAAGTCTGGCTTTTGCCGTTGTACCAGACCGCTTCCCGATCGGGATGACGCAACGCGCGCCATCGGATCAGCTCTGCAAGTGTCCGCATGAGGCTAGTTCTGCAACGAAAGGGGCCGACCGGCTTACATGCGCCGGCTACTCGGCTTCCAGCTGTGCTCGAGATTGTCGATTAGATTCTGATCATAGAAGCAAAGAGCCTGGTGGCGGGCATAGGTCGCCATGTAGCGCCGGTAGACCGACAGCGGCTCCTGGCCGACGCGCAGAGCCTTACGGTTGCTCACAGTGCTGGTGAAACCAGCACGGATCATCTGCGCCGTGTTGTCGTGGATCGCCTTGTCCATCTGCTCGTAGGACACGGCTTCGTCGCAGATCATCCGCCCTTCCGATGAGTCGGCCGTGAATTTACGCTCGAAGAAAATGCCCTGACGAGCGAGCTGAATGCCGACCAGGCGCGGCAGGCGAAGATTGGCGCTACCGGGAATGAAGCCTTCCTTGCTGGCGGGCAGATTGAAATAACTGCCGTGGACGGCGACGACGCGGTCCATCACGCACAGGAGCTGGCAGCCGCCACCGATCGCGTGCGTTTCGACCGCCGCCAGCCAGGGCTTCTCGGCATAATCCTCGAACTGCTCGCTGTAGGAATCCGACCGCCAATGCCCACGGTAGATCTTGTTGAGGAGCCCAAGCTCGCGCTCTAGGATAAAGTCGGCGAAAGCGATCTGCCCGTAGTAGAGATGCGTCAGGTTGATGCCGGAATTGAAAATACGGCGGCCGGCGTGCTTGGGGTGCTCGACTACGCCGCCGCGCAAGACGCAGACTTCGATGCGGTCGTCAAGCAGTGCGAGATCAACCGCCGTCTCGAGATCGGCCGCCGTGCGATCGCCTTCGGCGTTGAGGAAGGCCGGATTACTCAACGTCACGTGGCCGACGTTACCGTCGCGCTCGACCCGCGCTTCGCCCAGATCGACCGCACCGCTTTTCTGGAATTCGGCGAATCTTTCCAACGCCTCGCGCTTCGGCTTGAGCATGGCGTGGACGAGATGCAGTCCGCGTTCCGGATCGGCCAGGATGTGGGCGATGAGCAGGCCTTGATCGACCTCCAAACCTTCCTTGGCGCTTTGCAGCCTGAGATTCCGCTCGCCCTCGATACGCGCCCGCGTAGGCGCGAGGCCGGGAAACCGTTCGGCCACGGCGTAGAGGAGTTCGCAGACGCGCAAAGTCTTGGCGCGATGGTCGGTGACCGTGTCGTAGATTTCGCCGACGTGACGGCGCAAGAACCGCTCCTTGGCCGTTCGCGAGCGTGCCTTGATGTCCTGCGCATCCTTTTTGGCCGCCGCGCTTCGCGACGGCGGCGCACCGAGCGAGCGCAGCGCGGCATCGGCGGTTGCGAAGTACGTGGCGGCGATGGCGCTGTCGGCGGTAAGCGATGAGCGGAAATCGACATCGGTCGCTAGGTTCTGGACGGCTACATTCATGGGCGTCTCCCAAAAGACCGTTAGGCTCTCTGTTTTTTGGTATAACGATGTTCTATAAAAGACCGGCCGCTGTCAACCCGAACAACGCTGCCCGGTTTGCCGAAGGGGTGGAATACCGGCGACAGGGGGGCCGCGTTCTTGATCTTGGAATCATATTATTCTATTTCCGCCAGGCCGCTCCGCCTCCCGGCGGCGGCGCGTTTTTTGAGAGGCCGGAAATGCCGGTGAAGATCAAACAGCGCCAGATGAACAGTCTGCGCGCGGACCAAATTGCAAATATTCCGACCACGATCAAGAATCCAGAGCGCGTCGCGCACCGGCGCACCGAGCTGATCGAGGTGGCGACCAAGCTTTTTCTCGAGCGCGGCTTTCACAATACGTCGATCCGCGACATCGTTCGCGCATGTTCGTTCAACATCGCGAGCCTGTATATGTATGTGTCCTCGAAGGAGGACATTCTCTACATGGTCGCGCAGGACCTGATGAACAACATCGCGCGCGAACTGGGAGAAACGGTGCTTGTTCCGGGGTCCGCGCGCGAGTCGCTGGCGCACGGTTTCGCCAGCTATTGCAGAATTTGCGATCGGCTGCGCCGCCCTATCCGTTTGCTTTACCGCGAGGTCGGCTTTCTGCCCGAAGAACCGCGCTCCAACGTCCTGCGCACGGTCGCCGACGTCGTAACCTTCTTCGAACGCATCGTTCAGCAGGGGATCGAGACCGGCGAATTCCGCAATGCCAGCGCCCGCATGGCGGCGCTCGATATCCTGATGCTTTGCCACACCATCGCTCTGCACACCCGCGAGGTGCGCGAACTCACCAATCTCGATCAGTACATCGAGTATCAGCTCAAGATGCTGTTCGCCGGCCTGATGGCCGAGCCGGGCGTCAGAAAAATGCCTGCCGCCAAGGTCGCGCTCAAGACGCGCTGACGATCAAACTCCGAGATAAGCCGCCCGCACCCGCGGATCGTCCAGCAGCTCTTTCCCCTGCCCCGCGATGGTGATGCGGCCGGTTTCGATGACGTAGCCGCGATCAGCGATCGCCAGGGCTGCATTGGCGTTTTGCTCGACCAGCAACACGGTCAATCCGCGCCGCCGAAAATCGGCAATCACGCCGAAAATCTGCTCGACGAGCATTGGCGCAAGCCCCATCGACGGTTCGTCGAGCAGGATGAGTTTTGGGCGCGCCATAAGCGCCCGGCCGATCGCCAGCATCTGCTGCTGACCGCCTGAGAGCGCGCCGGCCTGGTCCCGGTTCTTCTCCGCCAACACCGGAAACATCGCGTAGATATTATCGAGATCGGCGGCGATCGCGTCATCGCCCCGCGTCACGGCGCCGAGCCGCAGATTGTCGGCAACCGACAGCGACCCGAATACCTGACGGCCTTCCGGCACCTGCGAGAGGCCCAAGGCGACCCGCCGATGCGGCCGCAAATTTTGGATCGCTGTGCCGGCAAATGAAATCGAACCTTCGGTGCCCGGTTGTACGCCCGAGAGCGTGCGCAACAGCGTGGTTTTTCCGGCACCGTTCGAGCCCACCAGTGTGACGATCTCGCCTTCCGCCACGTCGAAGGAAATTCCGTGCAGGACTTCAATGCGGCCGTAGCGGCTTTTGAGATCTCTAACCCTGAGCACGGTGTTCCATCGCCCCATGACTGCCGAGATAAGCAGCAATGACAGCAGGATTTGCCCGCACCGTCACGGCATCGCCCTCCGCCAGCGTCGTTCCGTGGTCGAGCACGTGGATGCGGTCGGAGATTTTCATCACCAGTCGCATGTCGTGTTCGACGAGAACCACGGTGACGCCGCGGCGCGAGATCGTCTTGATGAGCGCGTTGATTTCTTCGGTCTCGATCGGGTTGCAGCCGGCTGCCGGTTCGTCGAGGAGGAGCACATTCGGCTCGGCCGCAATGGCTCGCGCGATCTCGAGACGCTTGAGCGCGCCGTAAGGCAAACTCCCGGCCGAGGCGCCCGCGAATTCGGTCAGACCGACCAAGGCCAGAAGCTCTTCCGCGTCTATTCTGGTACGGTGGTTCTGTCTTCGCACCGACGGCAGCGCCAGCATATGCGCGAGCACGTTTCTCTGCTCATGCATGTGGCGGCCGACCATGACGTTTTCGACGGCGCTCATGCGGAAAAAGACCTGGAGGTTCTGGAACGTCCGTGACAGGCCGATGCGGGCCAGCAAATGCGGCGGCAAGCCGGTGATGTCGCGACCCTCGAGCAGCACGCGGCCTTGCTCCGGCGGATAGAGGCCGGAGATAACGTTGAACAATGTCGTCTTGCCGGCACCGTTGGGGCCGATCACAGCGAAAATCTCGCCGCGGCGGATTTCGAGCGAGACGCCGAAAAGCGCCCGCACCCCGCCGAAAGAGATGCCGATATTCTCGACGGCGAGGAGGCTGCTCACGCCGTTCTCCAGCGCACGAGCGAAAGCAGCGACGGCACGATGCCTCCGGGCAGGAAGATCATGAATACGATCATGATCAGGCCGAGCACGATCTCCTCATATTCGTGGAATACCGTCAGCGCCTGCGGCAGGACGACGAGGAATGCCGCGCCGACGATACTGCCGAGGATCGAGCCCAGTCCGCCCAATACCGCCATCACGACGAATTCGATCGAGCGAATAAAACCGGCGGAATCCGCCGTCACGAACCCATCGAACAACGAAAAGTAGGAGCCGGCGATCGCCGCGTATACGGCGGAGAGGACGAACACGAGAGATTTGTAGCGCGCGATGTCGATGCCGAGGACGCGCGAAGCGATCTCGCTGTCATGGATCGCGCGAAATGCCCGGCCGGTCGGACTATTGATCAGGTTGAGCGCGATCCAGCTGCCCAGTACCAGCGTCGCACCGGAAATCCAGTACCAGGTCGCGGGGCCGGTTGCGCGCCAGCCGAACAGTATGAGGCGCGGTACCTGCATGCCGTTCGGCCCGCCGGTAAGTTCGGACTGATTGTTGAAAAACATCCAGATCAAGAGGCCGAGGCCGAGCGTCGCCACCGCGAGATAATAGCCCCGCAACCGCAGGATTGGCCGTCCGACGATAAATGCCAGCAACCCCGACAGAACGGCGCCGGCGAGGAGTGAAAACCAGGCCGGAATGCCGAGAGCTGCGGGACCCAGCGCCACTGCATAAGCGCCGATACCGAAGAAGCCTGCATGCCCAAGGCTGACTTGGCCGGCATAGCCCATCAGCAGATTAAGCCCGATCACGGCGATGGCATTGATGTAAACCAACGCGGCAACGCGCAGGTAAAAGTTGTCGCGCAGAACAAGCGGCAGCAAAACCACAACCAGCGCGACGGTGCCGATCAGCGCGTAGTGACTGGCGATCGAAGGGCGGCTCATTACACGCGCTCGATGCCGGCTTTGCCGAACAGACCGTTCGGCATCGTAAAGAGCACGAGGAGAAGGACGATGACGGCGATCGCATCCTTATATTGCGACGACAGATAGCCGGCCCCGAATTGTTCGAACAAGCCGAGGAGGAGCCCCCCGACCACGGCGCCGATTGGGCTGCCCATGCCGCCAAGCATCGCCGCGACAAATCCCTTGAGCGCCAGAAAAGTCCCAACCGAGTAGTTCGTGAGCGCAATCGGCGTCGCCAGAACGCCGCCGACGGCGCCGATCGCCGCCGAGAGCGCAAAAGCGATCCCGATCATGCGTGACGTATTGATGCCGACGAGTCCGGCCGCCAGAGGATTGGACGCCGTCGCCAGCATGGATTTGCCAAGGAGCGTGCGATTGAGAAACAGCCAGAGAGCGGCGACGATAACGGCCGCGCCGGCGATGATCAGGAGGCTTTGCGGCAGGATCGCCGCGCCCGCGACTTTAATCGGCGTATCGCCGAGCGGCGAGCCGAAGCTGTGGTAGTTCTTATCGAAGACCACCGCGGCCACGCCTCGCATCATGATCGAGGCGCCGATGGTGATGATGATCAGCGTGACCGGCGATGCGCCGCGCGCCGGCGCGATCGCCAGGCGGTACAGCAGGACGCCGAACAGGACGGTGACGACGAGGGCAAGCAGCGCCGCGAACGGCATAAGAATTCCGGCCGTCACGCCGAAGGCGGTCGTCATGCCGCTCAGCATGACGAATTCGCCCTGCGCGAAGTTGATGACTTTCGACGTGTTGTAGATCAGCGTGAAGCCAAGGGCGACGAGGGCGTAAATGGCGCCGACGGTCAATCCGGAAAAGGCGAATTGCAGGAATTCGGACATGGCACCGATTGTATCGTGTGGGGGAAAAACCTAATCGGCATCCGGCCGCGACCGCCAATGCGGCGGCCGCGGTTTCGGATTTCTTCTGTCTCGGCGCGAACAGCGAAGAGGGTTAGCTAGTTCACCAGCACCCAATCGCCGTTCTTGATTTCCAGCATGCGGAATGACGTCAGATCGAGACCGAGGTGATCGGTCGGCGACATGTTGACAGTGCCGCCGGTGCCGACGAAACCGTGCGTCTTTTCGATTTCATCGCGGACCTTGGCCTTGTCGGTGCTGTGGGCGCGCTGCATGGCCTGCACAAGGATCATCAGTGCGTCATACATGTGCCCACCGAAGGTAGACACCGCCTCGCCGGTCTCTTTCTCATATTTCGTCTTGTAGGCCATTGCGACTTTCTTGAGAGGATCGCTGTCGGGCAGTTTTTCCGCAACGAGCGTCGCCGCCGCCGGCAGCCTGACGCCTTCCGAAGCATCACCCGCGAGCTTGATGTAGCTTTTCGAGGACACGCCGTGGCTCTCATAGAGCGGAACCGAAATCGCCAACTGCCTGAAGTTGCGTGTCACGATCGCCGGACCTTGTCCGAAACCGCAATTGATGACCGCCTGAACGCCCGGGGTATTTTTGATATTGGTGAGCTGCGGCGTCATGTCGGTGTCGGTCGCCCCGTAGATCTCGTCCTTGATGACGGTGAGTCCGAACTCGGGCGCAATCTTGAGGCATTCGGCGCGCATCGCCTTGCCCCAGCCGTCGGTGCCGGAGATCATCGCGATCTTGGTCAGATTGCGCTTTTTCAGGTCCTCGAAGATCTTACCGCACGACATCGACTCGGTGTGCGGTGTCTTGAACACCCACTTGCGGACGGGAAAGACGATTGCCGAGGCGCCGGCGAGCGAAATGTAGGGCACGCCCGCGTCTTCGAAAATCGGCGCCATGGCCAAGGACGGACCGGTGGCCGAGCCGCCAAGGACAGCGTCGACTTTGTCTTCCTCAACCAAACGGGTTGCAAAGGTACGCGCCTTGCTGGCATCGCCGCCGTCGTCATAGATGACAGCGGTGATCTGCTGACCGTTGACGCCGCCGGCAGCGTTGAGATCCTTGACGTACATCTCCAGCGTCTTCTTTTCCGGCTCGCCAAGGAATGATGCCGGGCCAGTGATCGAAAGCACGGCGCCGATCTTCACCTCGGCGTGCACGGCCGCCGTGCTCCAAAGAAAAGCGGCGGCACATAGAGCGATCTTTTTCATGGTTCCTCCCCGTTTTCGCTCTTCGTCCTGGTTGATCGGTCGGACGAGTCGAAATTTGG
>JBAUGC010000709.1:0-1500 GCA_049679485.1 Xanthobacteraceae bacterium | reverse complement strand
ATAGAAGCCGTTCTCGATCACCGGCCCAATGGTGACTTGAGTTCCCGGCCAAAGGCTCTGCACCGCTTCGGCCAGCACGTGCGCGGCGTCGTGGCGGATGAGTTCCAGCGCGCGCGGATCGTCGCGGGTCAGGAACTCGACCTTCGCATCATGCTCGATCGGATCGGAAAGGTCGGCAAGCCGGCCGTCCAGCGCCATCGCCACCGTGCGCTTGGCGAGCGACGGCGAGATGCCTTTGGCGATGTCGAGACCGGTGGTGTTTGGCGCGTATTCCCGGCGCGCGCCGTCGGGAAAGGTCACGGCGACCATCTTCTGCTCCTTCTGCTCACTCGCTGCCTACGAACGCAGGTAAGCGTGATGGACGCTATTTAGCGCACGGCGCGTCGAAGGCAAGCTATGCGGCAGTGCAACATGACCCATGCAATGCTTTCGGCTGTTGCGCGCAGAGCCCCTGCCTATGTGCCTCCTTTGAGGGGAACAACCCGGTGTACAGCGATCAAGTCGTTGTGCCTGGATGTTGCCAACTTTTGGAGCCCCCAATGACCCCCAAAACGCCGATGGAAACCTTCCACATTCCCGGCACGAGCCTCACTCCTTCCCGCATCGGGCTTGGCACCTGGGCCATCGGCGGTTGGATGTGGGGCGGCACCGACGAGGCCGAATCCATCCGCACCATCCACGCTGCGCTTGATGGCGGCATTACGCTGATCGATACCGCACCGGTCTATGGTTTCGGCCATTCCGAGGAGATCGTCGGCAGGGCTTTGGCCGAAGGCGGCCGCCGCGCTGGCGTTGTTCTCGCCACCAAGGTCGCGCTCGACTGGAAGGGCGAGCAGCCGTTCCGCAACGGCAGCCGCGCCCGGATCATGAAAGAGGTCGACGACTCGCTGCGCCGGCTGCGCACCGATGTGATCGACCTCTATCAAATCCATTGGCCCGACCCGAACACGCCGATCGAGGAAACTGCCGGCGCGATGGCCGAGCTGTTACAGGCGGGCAAGATCCGCGCGATCGGCGTGAGCAATTTCTCGCCGGCGCAGATGGACGCTTTTCGCGCCGTGGCGCCCCTGCATGCGGTGCAACCCCCTTATAATCTGTTCGAGCGTGCGATTGAGGCCGACGTGTTTCCCTACGCACGCCGCCACGGACTGGCGATGCTGGCTTACGGTTCGCTTTGCCGCGGGCTACTTTCGGGGCGGATGCGGGCCGACACTCACTTTTCCGACAGTGACCTGCGCGGCAATGCCGATCCAAAATTCAAGCCGCCGCATTTCGCCGAATATCTTACGGCTGTCGCGGCGCTCGATCGTTTTGCGCGGGAGAAGTTCGGGAAGCGGGTGATTCACCTGGCGTTGCGCTGGGTCCTTGATCGAGCGCCGAATACCATCGCGCTCTGGGGCGCCAGGCATCCCGGCCAACTCGATCCGGTGGGCGATGTTCTGGGCTGGACAATCGACGCCGGTGCGATGGCGGAAATTGATCGTATCGTGGCCGATCACG
>JBAUGC010000708.1:0-1773 GCA_049679485.1 Xanthobacteraceae bacterium | reverse complement strand
GTTATAGTTCTGCGTGAGCGACCTCTCCGCCGTTGACAGGTTCAGCGAGGCGCCCGTCGTCGTCTGGTAGTTCTTGGCCGCGTTATAGTCCTGCTTGTTATTGAAGATCTGGAAGCCCAGATTGATGGGGCGATTGCGGATATACGGCTGCGTGAATCCGAAAAGGAAGGTCCGGCTGATGCTGCCCAGGTTGGCCTGCACGCTGAGCGTTTCGCCCAGGCCCAGGAAGTTATTCGTCTGGTAGTTCAAGCCGAGGAATGCGCCTGACAGGCCGCTCACGCCTCCGTTCATGCCGATGGAGTTCTTGCCCTTCTCTTTCACCTTCAACAGCAGGTCAACGGTGCCGGCATCGGGATCCTGGTGCGCCTCGGAGTCCTGGTCGACTTTGAGCGGATCGAAGTATTGCAGCTGATTGAGGCGAAGCAGGCTGTATTCCCAAAGCTGCGAGTTGTAGACCGACCCTTCGTCGAGAAGCAGTTCGCGGCGGATCACGCGGTCGCGTGTGATGGTGTTGCCCTGGAACTCGATGCGAGACACGAAGAACTGCTTGCCCTCGTCGATGTCGATGTTCATCGAGACGGTCTTTTTCTGATCGTCGTAGCTGAGCTTCGGGATCGCTCCGAAGTTGATGTAACCAAGGCTTCCGTAGGCCTTCTTCAGGTTGTCCAGGCCCTTGCCGACCATGGTCGCGTTAAACCAGTCGCCATCTTTGATAGGGAACGTAGCGCGCAGCGCCTTCACGTTCTGGATCTGCTTGTTGCCGGTGAAAGTGATGGCTCCCAGCCGGTAGCGTCCGCCTTCTTCGATGGTCATCGCGATGTCGATGCGCTTGCCTTTGTTCGGCCGGAAGGTAAACCAGTTCAGCCCGCCTTCGTCGCGGATATGGGTGACCGGGGTTTCAACCGCCGCGTTGGCGTAGCCCTTGTCGCGATAGGCCTGGCGCACGCGCTCGGTGTCCTCCTCGAGCTTTGAGGAGTCGTAGGTCTGAGCGAACAGGTCCTCGAAGATGATCGAGTAAGGGATGCCGATGGGCTTCAGGTTCTTCATCGAGCGCCGAAGATCCAGCGCGCTGATGTGCCGGTTGCCCTCAAAGGTGATCTTGCCCACCTTCACCACCGGGCCTTCCTTGATATTGAAGTTCACCTGCACCGAAGCCGGCGGAATGGTCTTGACGTCGGTCTTGATCGTCGCGAACTGGTGGCCATGCTCGGCGAGCAGCTCCTTGATGACCGTTTCCGCCTGCTTGATCTTCGTCGGATCGTACTGGCTCTCGACGGAAAGCCCCACCTTTTCCTTCTTGAAGCGGTCGAGAATGTCAGAGGTCGTGATGGAATTGTTGCCCTTGTAGTTGATCTCGCGGATGGTGGGCTTCTCGCGGACAAAAACGTTCAGAATCACACCCTTCTCCGAGTCTTCACGCTCGATGCGCAGGTCGTCGAAGTAGCCCGTGTTCCACAATGAATTGAAGTCGCGCTCGATGGAGATCGGGTCGTAGGTGTCGCCCTCATGTGTAAACATGCGGGCCAGGATGGTCTCCTTGGGAATGCGCCGGTTGCCGATAACGCGGATGGATGTGATGGTGTCTGGCGTCTGCGCTACGGCCGACACTGCCCCGGTGGCCAAAACCAGCAGGAGTACGACACGGACGATCCGGATTGCTCTACCCGCAACGCGGGAGATGAAAGTGTGCTTGATCTTCACCGGGTTCGAGCCCTGCGATAAGCACAAAAAATCTGCCGTTCCATAAATCTGCTTCACAGGAAGAATATGCAC
>JBAUGC010000707.1:0-2011 GCA_049679485.1 Xanthobacteraceae bacterium | reverse complement strand
CCTTTACAGCGCGGCACAATTCCGCCAGCGGGGCATTGAAAAACAACGCATCTACTTTGGAACGAAGATTGCTGGGCCAAAGCGCACCGGAAGCATCAAAGAGTTTCGTAAAGTTGGTCTGCTTGGCCACAGATCGCGACAGGCATTGGTTGAGCGACGGATAGCTGTCGAGCGCGCTCAGTGTTGATCTGGCCGTGTCTGCCGAATCGGCGAACATGACCGCGCTTACCAAGGCTACCCTGCGGTTACCGGCGTTGGTTTTGTCGGCCAGATCGGGCGGCGCCTGGACAGCAAACAAGCTAAGCTCAATATTGCTGGGTAACTGGCGTGCCAGCTGATCGAGCCATTCCGCCAACTGCACTAAGTGCTCATAGGGGTAGTAATAAACGCTGCTAATGATCGCTTGTGGCAGCGGATAAAGTTTCAAGTGGTAGCGCAGAGCGACGCCAAAGAATCCCGGCCCGCATCCACGCGCTGCCCAAAAATAATCCGGATTTTCGGTCGCACTTGCGGTGATTATTTTTCCCTTCGCATTGACGATTTCAATTGCCTCAACACTTGCGACGCCCGGACCCCAAACGCCATGGTTCCAGGACATGCCGCCACTTAACAGGTAACCGCTTAGCTTGACCTCAGGGCAGTGGCCGGTCGGGAAAGCCATTCCGTGAGAGTTTAGTACTGTTTGGACCTGCCTGTTACTGACGACGGGTTGCACGACAGCTCTTCGTGCGCCCGGGTCAATTGAAAGCACTCTGTTCAAGTTGGTGAGGTCGATTAGTAGTCCGTTGTCGCGCAGTGATGGACTGCACCACTCGTGACCTCCTCCGCGTACTGTGACCTTCAATTTCCTGGCCCGGGCAAATTTCACCGCAGCTACCACGTCCTGCTCGTCTCTCGCCTGCGCGATAATTTGCGGGTGCCGTTTGGGCTGCAGCTTGTTCCAAAGGCCTCCGAATGCCGTTTGCTCAAAACCGGGATCAAAAGAATCCAGCACGCCTCCTCTGAATCCAAACTGCGATTTGAGGGTGCTGAGATTTGGCCGGCCTGAGCCGGCCTGTTCTTGAGCCTGCTTTTGGGCGGCAGCCGAACGATTGTTCGGAAAGCTGCCGCTTAACACGATTGAACCGCTGCCGGCCAGTCCGGCCGATAGGAGGGTTCTTCGCGAAATAGAGCATCTGGGGCTGTTCATGGAAGCTCCCTCGCACCGGCAACATGTTTGAGCTAAAGGTCCAAGCACCAGCGTTTAATCGACGCGTGCTAACGCCGGCGAACGGGCTTGTCCGCGAATTAATTCAAATGAACCGATGATCGACGGGAGCCTTCCGGTTCCGGCGAATGGCTATCGCGAGGATCTCAAACACGCAGCCATCGGCAGCGAGCATCAAAGTTTCAGATTCACGCTGGCCGACAGCCTCCCCTTTGCTGCCAATGCCATGGAGGTGGGGCGCTCACTCGACAAAGCGGTCTTCGCGCGGCCATCGCAAATCGGTCGCTGCCGACCCATGTCCGACATGTCTGCCAATTGTCCGTGACCAATTGGGAATGATAGCTTTCTCGCGTACGGCAATGCGGGACTGCACCATGGGCGAATGGAATCTGTCTCCACCGCACCTGATGGTGCGTTTGCTGATGGACTTCACGCGTTAGCTTGCTTTTAGCCGTCCGGTTGCGCGCTTTGGCGATACCATTAGGCGGAAGCTGTTCGCGCCATCCTTTCTCCACAAGCTCATGAGGAGCTGGCCCTTCGTCCGCGCTCTCTTTGCGCTGAGTTCGTCGATCTCGACGCAGTCCAACACCTCCTCGCTCCCCTTACTGGTACGGACAAACTGGATAATGAACCTCATGATATGCGCTGGCTTTGCGTCTCTGGGAGCGATCCGGGAATGATAAGGAGCATCACAATGGACGAAACGCCGGATGCGGCCGGTTCGACGACAGAGTCATCATGACCAGCCGTATCAGCTCGAGGGCCCGTAACTCTCCGGGGTGAATTTTCCGATCAGCAAAAGCA
>JBAUGC010000706.1:0-4737 GCA_049679485.1 Xanthobacteraceae bacterium | reverse complement strand
GTCAAGCGGCGCGCACGCCCCTCCTCGCCCAGAGACCGCACGCGCAGCCGCAGCCAGCGGGCCGGCCGGCCCTTCGTCCCGGCGATCCGGACTTCCTCTTGCAGGCGCTTGCCTTCGCGCCCCGCCTTGAGAAGCCGGTAAATCGCCTCGGAAGCATCCGCGTCGCCGATGAAGACCCGCTCGACCGGCCGCATATCGTTGGCGTTGGTTGCATCGATAAGGTCGAGATAGGCGGCATTGGCGTAGATGACCCGCCCCTCGCCATCGGTAACCAGGATACCGTCGACGGCTTCGTCGATGACGGACTTGATCAGCGGGTTGGCGGTTTCCGCCGCCGATAGCCGCAGGATGCCGGCGGCGAAGGCGAACAGCGAGAACACACCGACCGTGGCGAGCAACGCCAGGAAGCCGAGGATGTACGGTTCGGCGTTGCCGCGGCCGAGAACCACGAAGCCGGTGGCTGCGGCGACCAACAGCGCGGCCACGAGCAACACCAATACCACACTGCCCGCGCGGGCCCCGCCGGCACTACGATCGACCGCTTTGCGCCCGGTCCCGATCGAATCCTCGGTGAGGCCCTGTGTTGTCATCTCGCTCCTATGCTCCACGCAAAGCGTGACAAGATGAACTTTCGTGCCCCGGGCGCGGCGGGCGCGCAAGAGGCTTTAAGCGGCACTTCACAGCGACCGCGGCCGACTCACCAGACCGCGCAGCCGCATGATGTAGCCAATGATTTCGGCCACCGCCCGATAATGTTCCTGCGGAATCTCCTGATCAATCTCGACGGTGCCGTGCAGCGCCCGCGCCAGCGGCGGGTTCTCAACCACCGGCACGTCGTTCGCCTCGGCAACTTCGCGGATCTTACGGGCAATCAGGTCGACGCCCTTGGCGACGCAGACCGGCGCATTCATGCCGCGCTCGTATTTCAAAGCGACGGCGAAATGGGTCGGGTTGGTGATGACTACCGAGGCCTTGGGCACCGCCGACATCATTCGCTTGCGCATGCGCGCGATGCGCAACTGCCTGAGTTTGCCTTTTACGATGGGGTCGCCGTCGCTTTGCCGGAATTCCTCCTTCAGTTCACGAAGCGACATTTTATGCCGCTCGAACCACTGCCGGTATTGGAACAGATAGTCGGCGGTGGCGATGACGGCGAGAATAGCGACCACCGCGCCCAGCATTTGCAGCACCAGCGAGCGCGTGAACGGCAAAATCGCGGCAGGATCGTAAGTGATAAGCCCGCTCAAAAAGCGCCGCTGCGGCCAGACCAGGGCCGTCATGATCGCGCCGACGAGGCAGAGCTTGGCCAGGCCCTTGGCGAAATTGACCAGCGCCTGACGCGAGAACAACCTGGCCGCTCCGGCCAGCGGGGATATCCTCGATAGTTGCGGTCTGATTGGCTCAACCGAGAACACCAGACGGTGCTGAACAACATTGCCGCCAATCGCCGCGATGCAAAGCAGCACCAGCGGAATGCCAAAGGCCGCAACCACATCCATTGCCAGAGACTTCACGAGCTCCACGAGTGCGGGACCGTCGGTCGGTATCTGGTAGGATTTGGCGAGCAGCGCGCCGAACGTGGCCTCAAGGCTCGTGGCCATCGGCACCGCAAACACCATGACCATAAGCGCGCCGCCGGAAATCATGAACCAGGTGTTCACTTCGGGGCTTTTGGCGACGTCGCCGCGACTGATCGCTTCCTCGAGTCGCCTTGGGCTCGGATCTTCGGTGCGTTCGCTGGCGTCGCGTTCTTCTTCAGCCATTGCCGGCGCTTAACCGTGCGGACTGAGGGCGTGCATCACGCCCCCGACATAGTCGAGAAAAAAACCCATCATCGCGCCGAGCACCACCACGAGGAAAATCAGACCGAGCATGATCGATAACGGCAGCGCGACGAAGAACACCTGCATTTGCGGCATCAGCCGTGACAAAACGCCGAGCCCGATGTTGAACAGAAGGCCGAACACCAGAAACGGCGCCGACAACTGAATGCCGATGCGAAAAGCGCCCGAGACGGTCCTGGTAATGAGCGCGGCGGCATCACCGGTCGCGGGTATCTCGCCCGGCGCGAACAGATCGTAGCTGTCGTTGAGCGCGGCAATGACCAGATGATGCATGTCAGTGGCAAAGAACAGCGTGATCCCGAGCAGCGTCAGGAAATTGCCGATGATCGCACCCTGCGTCCCTTGCGTTGGATCGACCGCGGTGACGAAGCCCAGACCCAGCTGCTGGGCGATAACCGAGCCCGCCACCTCAAGCGCGGAAATGGTGAGCCGCGCTGTGATCCCCAGTGTCGCGCCGACCAGAATCTCCTCGACCAGCATGACCAGCGCGGGTCCAAGAGCCCCCGGGTCGATGTGATAGGCGTTGCGATGAAGCGGAAGCAGGATGGCGGCAAGGACAAGAGCAAATGTCAGCCGCATGCGCGCCGACAGGTTCTGTTCGCCAATCCCCGGCAACAGCATCAGCATCGTTCCGGTACGCGCGAACACCAGGAGGAAGGCGGCAGCGATCGCGGGCAGGAATGACAGGTCGATCCGCACGCACCCTCCCCTACATCATTCGGCTCAACCGCCGGTGATGTGCGCGGTGATCCGCATAAAGCTGCCGTGGAGCACGTCGGCCATGAACGGCAGCGCGATCAGGAGCGTAAGAAAGATCGCGAGGATTTTCGGCACGAAAACGAGGGTCGATTCCTGGATTTGCGTCAGCGCCTGAAACAGCGATACGGCAACGCCGACGATCAATCCGACCAGCATCAGCGGCGCCGAAACAAGAAGGAGCGTTACGATCGCATCACGCGCCACATCCAATACTTCGGGTCCGGTCATTGATCCCCCACTGTGATGTAAAACTGATTGCCGAATGCCCAACGCTCGCCGATCAGATCGGCATCTTTAAAATTTCCTCGTACGCCGCAATCACCTTGTCGCGCACCGAAACCAGCGCCTGTACCGCCGTTTCGCTTTCGGCAACCGCAGTGACGACATCGATCATATTGGCCTTGCCCAGAGCCACGGCGTTGGCTTGCACATCCGATTTGTGCCCGGCCGCGCTGACGCCCTCGATCGCATCTTTGAGCATCGCGCCGAAATTCGGCCCGGCCTCTTGCCCGGCAACGTCACCAGCGAGACCTTTGGTTTGCTCGCCCATGCGCGCAAGCGCGGCATAGGCATTAGCGGCGGTAGCGGCCGGTATCGGCATGATTCCCCTCTAAGTCTTGATGATATCGAGAGTGCGCTGGAGCATGCGCTTGGTGGCGCTGATGACATTCAAGTTCGCTTCGTATGAACGCTGCGCGTCGCGAAAATCGGTCATCTCGATCAGCGGATTCACATTTGGATACTTGACGTCACCGTTGGCGTCGGCCACCGGATTGTCGGGTTCGTGCTTGACTTGGAAATCCGAATTGTCGCCAGCGACGCGCCCCATCGCCACCACATGCGCGCCAAGATCGCGATCAAGCTCGGAACGAAAGGTCACGATCCGGCGGCGGTACGGGTTGCCGCCCGGCGTCGTCGCCGTCGAATCGGCATTGGCGATATTCTCGGAAATGATGCGCATGCGGCCGCCCTGCGCGCGCATCCCGGTTGCGGCAATCGCGATTGATTTGATGAAATCCATCATGATCGTTGTCTCCGCCGGCTACTGGAGCCCAAATGCTCACCCGTTATCGAATTGCGGTTTTGATCAGGCCGAGACTGTGCGTGTAGATTGACGTCACCGCGTCGTAGTCCATCTGGTTGCTGGCGAGCTTGAGCATTTCGTCTTCATGGGTGACCGCGTTGCCGCGCGGACGAACCTCGTAGTGAGGATCGTTGCTTTCAGCGAACGGCGAGCCGCTGCCGCCGGCCCCCCCAATATGCCCAGGCGCGGTGGTTGCGAGCGGGAGCGAAACGGTTTGCAGTGCATTCTCGAAATTTGGCGGCGCCAGATCCCGCGGGCGATAATTCGGGGTGTCCGCGTTGGCGACGTTTTCCGCAAGGACCTCCTGACGCTCCTGGTGCCATTGCATGCGCGCGCGCAGCATCGAAAGGATTGGAATATCGGAAATTGGCATCGGCCAGCCCCCTAAGGGTTGAAAGCACTGGGCAGACTTTGCCGGGGGCATGGTTAATGGCGGGTTAAGGCGGTCACGGCGCGAATTTGCCATTAAACCGCCGTTTACCATGAGAAGTGTTGAGCCACCGTCATCAACCGCGATTTCGCTCACGTGCCTTAATTCTTTGTTAGTATTCGGCACGGCAAAAGTTACCGGCGCTGTTAACCATTGGAGTTCCGATGGGCCACGGCGACGACACGGGGAGTACGGCATATGTTCGACCTGTTCGGCGCGGAAATGCCACTCGCCGTTCGATTTTTCTTGGCGTTCCTGGTTGTGCTTGGATTGATCGGGGCGACTGCTTGGGCAGTGCGCAGATTCGGTGGTGGCCGACTCAGCAGTACGGCGCGCGGACGCCAGCCGCGGCTTGCGGTGATCGATTATGCCAGCGTCGACGCGCGCCGGCGGCTCATTCTCGTTCGCCGCGACAATGTCGAGCACCTTTTGATGATCGGCGGGCCGACCGACATTGTCGTTGAACCAAACATCGTACGCGCGACACCAGCAGCGCGCGACGTGCCTTCGGCGCGCCCGCCCGTCGCGGCGGATGCTTTGCCCCGCGTCATTCCCTTGCCGGAAGCTCCAGCGAACGGCTCCTGGCCGTTGCAGCCGGAGCCGGCCGGACCGCCTTTGCC
>JBAUGC010000705.1:0-2969 GCA_049679485.1 Xanthobacteraceae bacterium | reverse complement strand
GACCGCGCTGAAGGAAGCCGCAACCAAGATTGGCGGCGGTTCGGACGCCGCCAACATCGCCTGGTGCGCAGCCGACGTGACCAAGTCGGATCAGGTCAAAAATGCAATCGCATTTGCGGTGAGCCGGTTCGGCAAAATCGACGTTCTCTTCAGCAATGCCGGCAATTTCGGCACGGTGGCCCCGATCAGCGAATATCCGGAGGATGTGTTCGACTCGGTTATCGCCGTGCACGTGAAAGGCGCATTTCTCGCCGCCAAACATACGGTGCCGCACATGAACGACGGCGGTTCGATCATCATCACCTCCAGTATTGTTGGCGTGAAGGGCGATCCCGGCGTTTATGGCTACATCACCGCCAAGCACGCCCAGGTCGGACTGATGCGGGTACTGGCCAAGGAACTCGCGGGGCGAAACATCCGCGTCAACACCATTCATCCGGGCCCGGTGGACAATAATTTCCAGTTGAACGTGGAGAAGAACTTGACCGGCGTGATCGGGCGCGATGCTACCCAATTTTTCAACGACATCATTCCGCTGCACCGCCACGTGCGGGCCGAAGAAGTGGCGCGCTCCGTCCTCTATCTTGCCTCCGACGCGTCGAGCTTCACCACCGGCAGCTTGTTGATGGTGGACGGGGGCTTAAGCGCGTAACGTTGATTAACGAAGCGTAAATGGATGTCGGGTAGCTACAAGGCAGGGAGATAACGACCGAGCATGAGGAGCGATGTCGGGCGTCCTCAACCACTTGACGCGATGGGCCAAAGGCCTGGGGCTCGAAAATAAGGGCCATCTGCTCACGCTTGCGGTCAATAACATGACCCAGGGCGTGGTCATGTTCGACATGGCGGGACGCCTTGCGGTCTGCAACGAACAATATCTCGCCATGTACGGGCTGTCTCCGGATGCCGTGAAGCCCGGCACTGCGCTCATCGACATCATCCGGCATCGCGTCAAAAGCGGTAGCCTCAATCGCGATCCTGTCGAGTATTGCAACGAACTGCTTGGGAGCATGGCCGCCGGAAAAAAGGTCAGCTTCGTCACCGAGGCGCAGAACGGGCGCGCCGTCTCGGTCGTCAACCGGGCGATACCCGGCTCTAAATACTGGGTCGGGACACACGACGATATAACCGAGCGCCGGTCTGCAGAACGAAAAAACGCGCTGCTCGCCGAGCAGGAGGCGCGCCGCGCAACGGTCGATGACGCTATCGCCTGGTTCCGCCAAAGCGTCGAAGGAGTCTTGAAGACCGTCGCCGACAGCGTCGACTCCATGAAGTCGACCGCGACCGCGCTGTCAGTCACCTCTAACGAAAGCACCGCGCACACGTCAGGTGCGGTGAAGACCTCAAACGAAGCGTTCGGTAGCGTCGAGGTGGCGGCCACCGCGACGGATGAGTTGGCCAAATCGATTGCCGAGATCAATCGTCAGTTATTCCGTGCCTCGGAGGTCGTGCAGGCCGCCGCCGTGGAAGCGCAATCGAGCAACAACGATATCGCCGATCTCGCGCAGGCGGCGCAAAAGATCGATGATGTGGTCAAGCTCATTCAAAGCGTCGCTGGCCAGACAAACCTGCTGGCGCTGAATGCGACCATCGAGGCGGCGCGCGCGGGAGCGGCCGGCAAAGGCTTTGCCGTGGTCGCTTCCGAAGTCAAAGCGCTCGCCGTACAGACCGCGAGGGCGACCGACGACATCGCCGCTCAGATCGCGGCGGTGCAATCATCGACGCACAGCGCGGTCGGCGCCATTGGCAATATCACCGGCCGGATGCAGGAGATCAGCCAACTGACCGCCGCGATCGCGACGTCGCTCGAACAGCAGAACTCGGCGACGCGGGAGATTTCGGTCAACGTCGGTGCCGCTGCGTCCGGAACGAAATCAGTCGTTGCGGTGCTGCAGCGCGTTTCCGGCGCGATCGCCAACATGCATTCGTCGGCGGATACTGTGTTGGCAGCGTCACACGCGGTCGAGAAAGCCGCCGACTCGCTTCGCGGCAGCGTTGACGGCTTTCTCCGCAAGGTCGCGATCTGACAATCCGGTCGGCGAAAAACTAAGATGAACCGCGCGCCGGCTCCATGGCGACGCGGGCGAACGTCGCGATGATGCGCGATCCGGCCTTAAGCGAGCCACGCAAATTGCCGGCGACTTTGGATTCACCACCGCTGCGGCAGCGATACGGGACCGGAAGTTCAAGGACCCGGAGGCCGGCGCGGGCGACGCGCATCTGCATTTCGAGGTTCCAGCCGTAGGTGAGTTCGCGCATGCCAAGCGCCAGCAAGGTCTCGCGGCGCATGGCGCGATAGGCGCACATGTCGGTGTAACGCACGCCGTAAAGCAGGCCGATCAGCGCGCCGGCGGCGAGCCCGGCGAGGATCTGGTGGCCGGCCATACTGCCCGGCTCGCGCTCTCCCCGTGCGCGCGAGCCGATGACGAAGTCGTACCGCCCTGACGCAATGGCCTCGATCATCTCGGCGAGCGCACCGGGATCGTCGGCGCCGTCGCCGTCCATGAAGATGACGATGTCGGCGTCCTCGGCCGCTTCGGCGCCGGCAAGGCAGGCGCGGCCGTAGCCGCGGCCGACGGTGACGACTTCAGCACCGGCGCCGCGCGCAATCTCAGCGGTGCGGTCGCCGCTGCCGCCATCAACGACGATCACACGGCCGACGGTCTCGCGCGGAATCGACGCAACGACCGGGCCGATCGATGCGGCTTCATTGAAGGTCGGGATGATAACGGCGACGCGGCCAGCCGGTGCAGGCATTGCTAGAGACTCCAGCGCAAGCCGCAGCTCCCGCACGCGGCCGGCGGTTGGTCCGACATCAGCGCGCGGCGGAAATCACGGTACGCCGGTCCGCTCCAGATCTCGCGCAGCGTCTGCTGCGTCGCGTCGCCGAGCGTGTAGTTCTCGTAGCCGCGCTGCGAGAACGGCGCGATACAGCACGGCAGCGCACGGCCGTTGGCGGTGATGTACAT
>JBAUGC010000704.1:0-10670 GCA_049679485.1 Xanthobacteraceae bacterium | reverse complement strand
GTGACGCTTCTCCCGGAGCTCGGCAACGCCCAAAATCCGCAGCAGGTGCCAATGCCGCCCGGCGGTTTCAAGCCGCTGCCCGCCGCGCCGGTCAAGCCATACAAGCCGATCGCGATCACGCCGCCGGCGCCGTACGACGATCCGAGTTTCGTCGCTTTCCGCAAACAGCTCACCGGAATCGCCCAGCACAAGGACCGTGCCGCGCTTACCAAGGTAGTAGTGCCGCAGGGCTTCTTCTGGATGCAGGACAAGGATCTTGCCGATAAGCGCAAGCCGTCGATCGCCAATCTTGCCGCTGCCATTAATCTCGACGCCAAGGACGATTCCGGCTGGGCGGCGATTGCCGGCTATGCCAACGATCCGACAGCCTCGCCGTTACCCGATCGGCAGGGCGTGATCTGTGCACCGGCCGACCCGACGATCGATCCGAAGGCATTTGAAGCGCTCACGCAGAGCACCAAGACCGAGCCGCCCGATTGGGGATATCCGACCAAGGAAGGCATCGAAGTGCACAGCGGGCCAAAGCCGAACACGACGGTTACCGAAAAGCTCGGGCTTTATCTGATACGTGTGCTGCCCGACAGCACGCCGGGCGATGACCCCGATCAGCCGCAATTCCTTCACATCGCGCTGCCGTCGGGTAAGACCGGCTACATTCCCGAGGATACGATCTCCGGGCTTGGCGGCGACGCGATGTGCTACAGTAAGGGACCAAGCGGCTGGATGATCGCCGGATTTTTCGGTGGCGCGCCCAGTCAGTAAGGTCTTCTGGGAACTTCTCTTCGGATTAATCAGGAAGACGCGTCTCTTGAACAAGGAACGCGCCCGAACGACGATGGCGCATGGCGTGGGGCGAGGACAGGCGTGAGCAAGCATCTAGGTAACGCGACACGAATCGGTGCGGCGCTCCTGTGGCTATTTGTTACGCCCGTTCTGGCGCAGCAGCGGTTGCAGCCGGCCGCCGGTTTTCAGCCGACGGCGCAGGATGTCCCGCCCGGTGTCGACCATGGCAATGTCAGCGAAGATCTGCCCGAGACCTTTCAGCGCCGGGCGGTATTCTATCGCTCGCAACATCCGGTCGGCACTATCATTATCGAAACCGGCGAGCGTCACCTTTATCTGATCGAGAGCGAGACGCGCGCGCTTCGCTACGGCATCGGAGTCGGCCGCGAAGGTTTCGCCGCGGCCGGGCTATTTCGGATTACGCGCAAGAGCCAATGGCCGGATTGGGTGCCATCGCCGCGGGTGATCGCGCTGCAGCCGTATCTTCCTCGCGTCATGGCCGGCGGCCCCGGTAACCCGCTCGGCGCCCGCGCCATGGATCTCGGCAACCTGTACCGCATCCACGGCACCAACGCGCCGGAAACGATCGGGCAGGCTCTTCTGATCGGCTGCTTTCGCCTCGTCAACGATGACGTGATCGATGTTTACGACCGCGTCGCGGTCGGCACGCACGTCATCGTGCGGCAGAATTAGAGCGCCCTATTCCGTCACCCTCAGGATGACGGTACATAGGTCCCTCTATACAGCGTGGAATCGATCCTGTATTTCCGCCTGCCATGGCCTTGAAGAGCAAGTTTGAAACGCTGGTCACCGTGTTCGGCGGCTCGGGATTCCTCGGCCGCCACGTGGTGCGCGCGCTGGCCAATCGCAATTACCTGATCCGCGTCGCCGTACGCCGCCCGGAGCTGACCGGCTATTTGCAGCCGCTCGGCCGGGTCGGACAGATTCATGCGGTGCAGGCCAATGTGCGCTTTCCGCAGTCGATCGAGGCCGCGGTGCGCGACGCCGACGTTGTCATCAATCTGGTCGGCATTCTGTTTGAACGGGGCCGCCAACGCTTCGACGCCGTGCAGGCGGAGGGCGCGGGAGCGGTAGCCCAGGCCGCGAACGCGGCCGGCGCGCGGCTGATCCACGTCTCGGCGATCGGCGCCGACGAGAATTCGGTCTCCGACTACGCGCGGTCCAAGGCGGTTGGCGAGCGGCTGGTAATGGCGGCGCAACCTCAAGCCATCATCACGCGCCCATCAATCGTGTTCGGTCCCGAGGACGATTTCTTCAACCGCTTCGCCGCGCTGGCTCGCATCTCCCCGGCGCTGCCACTTCCCGGCGGCGGCCACACCCGATTTCAGCCGGTGTTTGCCGGCGACGTGGCGGAAGCGATCGCCAGAGCGGTCGATGGCAAGGTGAAGTCGGGTACTGTCTATGATTTCGGCGGGCCGGACGTACTGACGTTCAAGGAGCTGATGGAATTCACGCTCGCTACCATCGAACGCCGCCGCCTGCTGCTGCCGATCCCGTTCGCGGTGATGAAGCTGCAGGCGGCGTTTCTGCAATTTCTGCCCGAGCCGCCGCTCACGCCCGATCAGGTCGAACTGCTCAAAAGCGACAACGTCGTCTCCGCAGCCGCGCGCGAGCAAGGCCGCACGCTCGAAGCGTCGGGTATCATCCCCAACTCGATCGCCTCGATCGTGCCGGATTATCTCTGGCGCTTCCGCAAGACCGGCCAATTCCACGGCCGCATCGCGTAGCTTGTCGCGTCGTCCCCGCGCATGCGGGGAGTCATAATTACGAGCCGAGACAGTTCTACACGGACGGTGGTTATGGATTCCTGGAGACGCGGGAATGACGTACTACGCCTCGTATTTGAACGAGAGCGCAACGCGGGTGCGAAAGGCCGTAACCTTTCCATCCTCCACTTTCATGTCCATCTTGGTGACCTCGGCCACGCGGAGATCGCGCAATGAACTGGACGCCGTTGCGACCGCGATGCGACCGGCGTCCTCCCATGATTTCTCGCTGACGCCGACCACATCGATAATCCGATAGACGCTATCCGATTGCTTCTTTGCCATTGGATTTGTCCTTTCGTGGCTAAACGGGAACGCGCCAAATACTTCGCGCGTCCGATCACCTTAGATCAAAGCACATGATCGCGTCGATGACCTCTTTTGGTTGGTCTGGACTCCTGCGGCCGAAACGTACAAGCTGACACGCTGCGCCCTTGGGTGCGGCGCACAAGGGCGCAACGATGCCGGGCAAACGCGTGCAGTTCGACGAGGCGTCCTGGCGGCAGTTAGACCTTCTCGGCCGCGACCAGATGAAGGACTTTCAGGAACTCGCCGATGAAGCGTTCCGCGATCTGTTGAAGAAATACAATCGTCCGGTCGATCTGAAAGATGCGCTGCAGCGCAGCGCCGGCATCTCCGCGACGATTCATCAACTGAAACCCGGCCAAGGCAGGAAGCCGCGGCGGAAATGACTGCCGTTAGCGGCAGCCCGCAACCGAACGTCATCGACGCTTGATCCGTCGTGGGTTTCCGCAATCGGGTCTTGGCATCCGCGGTCACAAAACCCGGCCGAACACGGTTTACGAACAGTGAAATCTGAATTGCTGCAAGCGGATAAACCGAATTTTCAGGCCTCATAAGTAGAAATACCCGGCCAATACCGAGGCTCTATCCGCGGTTTAAGTGATCGCCATGCGCGTGGCTCAACTGTCCTGGAGCGAGACCGCCGGCTGGACTGCTGTTTCCGGCGATCGCGCCAATGCTGACCTGGTTTTCTTTTTCGGTATCCGGCAGGCGCTGGCGTGCGGCGCTCGTTATCGCGAACTGCGCGCGATGTTCCCGTCCGCTCATATTCTCGGCTGCAGCACCGGCGGGCAAATACACAACGACGACGTTACCGACGACGAAATCGCCGCCGCGGCAATCGACTTCGATGCGACTAAACTCCGCATCGCCTGTGAGCCGGCGCCCGCGCCGGAATGTTCCCGCACCTGCGGGGCCACGATTGGTCGGGTATTGGCGGCGCCCGATCTCGTCGGTATTTTTGTCTTGTCGGACGGCCTGAACGTCAATGGCAGCGAGCTTGTCGCCGGCATCACCGGCGTGGTCGGCAGACAGGTCGCAGTCACCGGCGGGCTCGCCGGCGACGGCGCCGATTTTCGCGAAACGCTGGTGGGGGCCAACTGCGCTCCCCGCAAACAAACGGTCGCGGCGGTCGGCTTTTACGGTTCGGCGATCCGCATCGGCCACGGCAGCGCCGGCGGCTGGGACGAGTTTGGGCCGCGGCGTCAAATCACCCGATCACGCGGCAACGTGCTGTTCGAGTTCGACGGCCAGCCGGCGCTCGACCTCTACGAGCTTTATTTAGGCGACGAGGAAGCAAGAGGCCTGCCGGGCTCCGGGCTGCTGTTTCCGTTACGCATTTTTGATCCTGAGCGGCCGGATCATGATATCGTGCGGACCATTCTGGCGGTCGATCACGAAGCCCACTCGATGACGTTCGCCGGCGATGTTCCCGAGGGTTGGACCGCGCAATTGATGCGCGGGAATTTCGACCGGCTGGCGGCCGGCGCCGCCATGGCCGCGCGCCAGGCTGCAGACAGCCTCGGCCAAACCCGGACCGGCGATCAACTCGCGATCCTCGTGAGCTGCATCGGCCGGCGGCTGCTGATGGGGCAGCATACCGCCGACGAACTCGAAGCTGCCAGCGGCGAATTCGGACCGCATATTCCGCAACTTGGCTTCTACTCGTACGGCGAAATCTCACCGCATCGCGTGTCAGGCGTCTGCGAACTTCACAACCAGACAATGACCGTCACGACGATCGCGGAGGTACCGGAACACGCCGGTGCATAAACTCCTTGCCAGACAGCTCGCAAAAGCGGTCAAGGACTCCGGCGAAGTGGACCTTCAGACGCTGCTCGCGCTCGTCGCGGAGGCCTACGAGCAGTCGGATAACGATCGCCATCGCACCGATCGCTCGATCGCGCTGATGATCAAGGAGCTTGAGCAGCTCAATCGCGGGCTCGATCAGCTGGTGCAGGAGCGCACCGCCGCGCTTCGCGAGCGCGAGGCCGAGTTGCAAGCACAGAATCTTCTGTTCGATGCCGCGCTCAGGAACATGGCCCATGGCCTGTGCATGTTCGACCGCGACGAGCGCTTGATTGTTTGCAACGATCGTTACGCCGAGCTCTCCGGGCTCACGCCCGATTTGGTCAAACCCGGCGTGACGCTGCGCGCCATTCTCGAGGCGCGGGTAGCCGGAGGCGGCAGGCCGTTGCATGCCGACAACTACGTGGACGACCGTTTGGCGCAGATCCGCAAAGGCGAACCGTATGATATCGAGATCGCGATGCGCGACGGAAGCGTGCTTGCCGTTAATCACCGGCCGATGCCGGACGGCGGCTGGGTCGCGATTCACCATGATATCACCGCGCAAAAGCGGGCCGAAACGCAGATCACTTATATGGCCCGGCATGATGACTTGACGAGCCTCGCCAATCGCGCCGTTCTGCTCGAGAAAATGGAGGAAGAACTCGCACGCGCGCGGCGCCATGGCAGCAAGTTCACTCTGTTCATCCTCGATCTTGATCTATTCAAGACGGTCAACGATACGCTCGGGCACCCGGTCGGGGACGAGCTGTTGAAGGTGGTGGCGGACCGCCTGTTGTCGTGCATCGGCGGCACCGACACAGTTGCGCGACTCGGCGGCGACGAATTTGCAATTTTGGCGACGGTCGACGGCGACCAACGGGAAACTGCGATCGCGACGGCCAACAAGCTCCTGGCGGCAGTCGCCGCGCCTTGCGAGCTCGACGGGCATCATCTTAATATTGGCACCAGCATCGGCATCGCGCTGGCGCCCGAGCATGGTACGGCTGTCGACCAACTGGTAAAGAATGCCGACCTCGCTGTACAGAGCCAAGGCCGAGGGCCGCAACGCCTACCGCTTTTTCGACGATGCGATGAGCGTTGAGGCCCGCAGGCGCCGCGCCTACCAGAACGATCTGCGCAATGCGCTGGCGAACGATGAGTTCGAGCTGCATTACCATCCCATCGTCGACATCCAGACCCGCGAAATTGCCAGCGTTGAGGCGCTGATCCGCTGGCGGCATCCCCAGCGCGGCCTGATCGCACCCGCCGAGTTCATTCACGTGGCGGAGGAAACCGGCCTGATCAATCCGATCGGCGACTGGGTGTTGCGCAAGGCATGCAGCGATGCCATGCGCTGGCCGCCTGCCGTCAAGGTCAGTGTCAATTTGTCGGCGGTGCAGTTTCGCAAGGTCTATCCGATCGACAATTTTTGTGACGTACTTGCGGAATCCGGACTGCCGCCGGAGCGCCTGGAGTTGGAGATCACCGAGACGGTGCTGCTGCAAGGCAGCGCGGAGAACGTCGAAACGCTGCATCAGTTGCGACTGATGGGGATTTCCATCGTGCTGGACGATTTCGGCACCGGATATTCGTCGCTCAGCTACCTGCGGATGTTTCCGTTCGACAAGATCAAGATCGATCGCTCATTCGTGCACGAACTAGCGAAGAATGCCGATTGCGCCGCGATTGTTTCTGCCGTGGCGGGACTGGGCAGGAGCCTCCGCATCGGCACGGTCGCCGAGGGCATCGAGACCGAAGACCAGCTTCTGCTCGTGCGCGCCGCCGGCTGTACGCACGCTCAGGGCTACCTGTTCGGCCGGCCATGCCCGGCGCAGGCGCTCAAGCTTCCGAGCGCTGAGCAACACCGGCAAAAGATCGAAGCGGCCTGACTGCACGGTGCTCTGGCAAATCAGGCAAATCGCTCACGCGCTCTGGCGCGCGCCTTCATGGCTTCGACTTCACGGTTTCTCGCCGGGCTCGCGGTTTCCAATGAGGCTATCAGCCGGCGGGCCGTTTCTGTCACTTCCTCGACTGCGCGGTTGAACGCAGCTTCGTTGGCGCGCGACGGGTGCGTAAAGCCGCTAAGCTTGCGAACGAACTGAAGCGCCGAGGCACGGATTTCGTCGTCCGTGGCCGGCGGTTCGAAATTAAACAGCGTGCGGATGTTGCGGCACATCGGCGCCTCCTTGTCGATAGGTTTCGCTGCGCTTTACCTATTCTACAATTTTGTCACCGCTGCAGTAAATTGAGCGAGAGAGCCCTGCCCTGCTGGAGAGTTTCGTGCCGTCCACCGTCGCCGAGCCTGTCCCGATCGTCCTCGACGACGGCGTTCGCGTCTCGGGCCTCCTGCAAGGGCCGCGGCAAGCGCGGGCCTGCTATGTCCTGGCCCACGGCGCCGGCGCGGGAATGAAGCATCCGTTCATGGCCGCGGTCGCTACAGGGCTTGGTGAGCGCGGCATTGCCAGCTTGCGCTACCAGTTTCACTACATGGAGCGCGGCGGCAAACGGCCGGATCCGCCGCCGGTCGCCCAAGCAACTGTCCGCGCGGCGGTAAACACGGCGCAACAATTGTTGCCAAACATGCCGCTGATTGCCGGCGGCAAATCCTTCGGCGGCCGCATGACCTCGCAGGCACAAGCGAAAGCGCCGTTGCCGGGCGTGCACGGGCTCGCCTTTCTGGGATTTCCATTACACCCGGCCGGCCGGCCTTCGCAGGACCGCGCCAAACATCTGTTTGATGTCCACATCCCGGTGCTGTTCCTGCAGGGAACCCGCGACACGCTGGCCGCGCTCGATGAGCTGGAGCCGCTTTGCCAAGCGCTCGGGTCGCGCGCGACCTTGAAGCTATTCGAAGAGGCCGATCATTCGTTCCATGTACCAGCGCGGACCGGCCGCAAGGACGCGGACGTTCGCCAACAAATGCTTGATACACTCGCCGGCTGGGTCGACAGCCTCATCACAGCTCCAGCGATAGCGGGATAAGGAAATGCCAACTTGGCGCGTTATCGGTCAAGCGCCAGTTCGACGGCAGGCAGGAAGGCTTTGATTCCGGCGGACTGAAGCCCGGACCGAACCCGAACGAGTTCATGGCGCACGAGGTCGTCGGCGCTGCCTTGCAACACCGCGGCAACGGCGCGGCCGCGAGCGGCGAACAAACTGGACCACGGCAAAGGCTCGTCGCGCACGTAGTCCTCAAGTCCGGCGACATAGGTGAGCGCGTTCGCCGCTTCGCCCGCCGCCAGCATCGCCTCGATGGCATCGCGATAGAACCACAGATGATTGTGCCCGACGGCGCCGCGGCCGAGCATTTCCTTGCCCTGGGCCAAGAGCGCCGCACGCTCGGCGGGATCCTGCACCGCCCGGCTCAGCGCGCTCGTCACCTTGGGACCGCAGAACTGGGTCCCGACTTCCTTGCAGATCGCCAGCGCTTCACGCAACATTTCGGCGGCCTCCGGCCGGTGGCCGGTGTCGAGGAGGAAGCGGGCGTGCAATTCGAGGCCCTGCGCCTCGAAGCGCCGCGCGCCCAACTGACGAGCAAGCCGCATGACGCGATCGAGGTACTTTTTCATCTCGTCGAAATCGCCCAGTTCATAGCAGGCAAAAACCCCCATGGTCGCGCCGAGCATTTCCGCACGCGGCTGCCCGACGAGCGCCGCGGCACGAACCGAGGCTTCACCGTCTTCCTTCGCTTCGCGGCACTCGTTGAGAAAGAAGCGGCTGAACCCGATCATGGAGCGGTGCGCCACTTCGATGCGGCCGAAGCCGTGCTCGCGGCTGAGCATCACGCAATCGCTGAAATGTTCGAACGCCGTTCGCATCCTGCCTTGGGCGTAGGCCGCGTCCGCGAGGCCGCCGAGCGCGAGAGCCTCCGCTTCGGCGGAACCCGAACGGCGCGCATAGCTCAGCCCTAGCTCGTGTTCCTCGCGGCAACCGTCGATGTTGCCGAGCGGAAAGAAAATGTTGCCGCGGAGATGATGCAGGCGGGCAAGTTCGGCCACCATATCGTGGCGCTCAGCCGACTTCTGTGCCTCGTCCAACAACTGCAACGCTTCGGCAAGGCCTTCGCTCACCCGAAGTCCGTCCGCGAGGCCAAGCTGCGCCCGGCATAACGACGCATCGTCCGGCGCGGCAGCAATCGCCAGCCGATAGGTTGCGACCGACGCGGCGACCTCTCCGAGATCGCGCTGCAATTCGCCTTTCAGACAAATAAGAGCGTGGCGGTCGCTGTCGGCGCACGCAATGTCGAGGCCGCGATCTGCGAGCCGGAGCGCGGCATCGGCACGATAGGCCGCGCGTTGCGCGGCCGCTGCGGCGAGGTAGGCGGCCGGCGCCCGCTCATCCTCGGCGCGGTCCAGATGTTGCGCGTGCAACGTCAAATCCTGACCGGCGAACCACTCGGCCGCCTGCAGGTGCAGCTCGCGGCGGCGCGATCGGAGGAGAGACGAGTAGGCGCCCTCTTGAATGAGGGCGTGAGCGAACAGGAAATCCTCGCCCTCCGGCAAGACCAAAGCGTCGCCGATCAGACCGTCGCAGACGTAGTCCGGCGCCGCAATCAGCTGCCGCAACAACGCGAGCTCAAACCGCTGACCGATGACGGCGGCGGCCTGAAACGCCTGCCGGTCGCGCGGCGTCAAACGATCCATGCGTGCGAGCACCAGACTCTGAATCGAAGCGGGAACGGCATCGCCACTGCCCTCCTCCGCGTTGCGCAGGAGCTGCTCCAGAAACAGCGGATTGCCGGCGGCGCGTTCTACACAGGCGATTGCGACCCGCTGCGTCGCGTCGATGAAGCCGCCGGCAAGGCTCAAGGCCTCGTCCTGCCGCAGCGGGCCGAGATCGATTGTGGCGAATGGCGTACCGCTGCAACTCGCGCGCCATGCCGCATCCAGCGGATCGCCCTCGACCCTGGACGTCATCGCCAATAATCCGGGACCGCCGGCAATAGCGGCGGCAATCGCCGCGAGATGAGCGAGGACCTGGGGATCCGCCCAATGCAAATCCTCGACGATGAACAAGGTCGGTCCGGACCTGCTGGCATTGCCGGCGAGCGTGGCTGCGAGCGCGCGCTTGCCGCGATTGCGCGCAACATTGTCCATCGCGTCGTACAGGGCGCGCCATTCACCGGCTTGCGGCAGCTCAAGAAGGTCGTTGAGGAACACCATGCGCTCGGGCGTCACGACCGCTTCAGCGATCAGCCGCTCGGCAATGCGCCGCCGCGCCTCGGCGTCGGCGGCGGGTGACAAGCCAAGGACACTCAGCAGCAGAGTGCGGATCGGGTCCTGCCCTTTGCCGACGCCGAAATCGAGCACCAGGCCGCGATGGGTAGCAAAGCCCTGCGCCTCCGAAAGCCGGCGCATTTGTTCAACCAGCCTGGTTTTGCCAATGCCTGCTTCACCGCGCACATAAATGAGTTGGCCGCTGCGCCGGCTGAGGCAATCGCCGACGATGCTCTTGAACTGCGCAAGCTCAGCCTGCCGGCCGACGAACGGGCTGCGGTTGGCGGCAACCGGCTCGCCCGCGAGGCTGCGTAGACGCCAGATGCGGGCAGGCGCATCGAGCCCTTTGAGTTTCACTTCGCCGAGCGCGTCGCACGCGCCACGGCCCGAGAGCGCACGGTAGACGCCATCCGAGAGCAAAGTCTCGCCGGGCCCCGCGACGGCAACTAGCCGCGCCGCCAGGTTCACCGAGTCGCCGAGCACCGTATAATCCTGAACGCCGGCCCGGCCGACCACGCCGGCCACGACCTCGCCGCTGGCGATGCCGACGTGCGCCTGCAAGGTGCGCGACGTGGTTTCGCTCAATCTGCCGAGAGCTTCGTGAACGTCCAGGGCGGCGCGGGCGGCGCGGATCGGATCGTCATCGTGAGCCCGCGGCGCGCCGAACAGCGCCATCACGGCATCGCCGATGTGCTTATCGACCGTGCCGCCGTAGCCAAGCACGATGCCGTCGACCAGCGAAGTATATCGGCCCACGAGATCGTGGACCTCCTCCGGATCGAGGGATTGC
>JBAUGC010000703.1:0-1702 GCA_049679485.1 Xanthobacteraceae bacterium | reverse complement strand
GCGTAGATGGCAGCCGTATAGCCAGCCGGCCCTGAGCCGATGATGACGACTTTGGCGTGAGTGATCTTGCTCACCGGCTCATCCGTCTATTGAGGCAGACGTTTGCAACGATCTGCCCAAAGCCCCGCGAAGTCGGCGGTTGGTTGGTGGTCGAATTGGCCGCAGCCGAACCCAAATCGCGAGGTTCGCAGCCACCCATAGCGAATCTAGGGATTTTGGCGAGCTATGCAAGCCGCGCAACCCGTCACCCACAAAAACGTGCGGGCTTGTAAAGAGCAGGGTAATCAGAGGAATAGGTGGCCTGTAAAACCAATACGGGAAAACAGCCTCACTTCCACTCGACCTTGACGATCTCGTAGGCCTTGGCGCCGCCCGGGGTGACGACCTCGATCTGCACGCCCTTCTTCTTGCCGACCAGCGCGCGGGCTAGCGGCGAGGTGATCGAAATCCGGCCCTTCTTGGCGTCCGCCTCGGGCTCGCCGACGATCTGCCATACCGCCTTCTTGTCGGTGTCCTCGTCGATCAGGGTCACCGTCGCGCCGAATGTGATCGTGTCGCCGGAAAGCTTCGACACGTCGATAATTTCAGCGCGCGCGAGCTTGTCCTCGAGCTCGGCGATGCGGCCTTCGTTCAGCGACTGCGATTCCTTGGCGGCATGATACTCGGCGTTCTCCGAGAGGTCGCCGTGCGTCCGCGCGTCGGTAATCTGCTGGATGATGCGGGGGCGTTCCACCTGCTGGCAGTGCTTGAGTTCCGTCTCAAGCGCAGCATAGCCCGCCGCGGTCATCGGAATCTTATCCATCGTCTCAATCTCCATAGGTCATAGAGACAAAATTCAAGCCGCGGACCGGAGCGTCGTCCGGCCTCGCGACCAAAAGCCTGTCTCTACTGCCGGCGCTCGCGCTGGTCCGCTGCTGGATCAGGGGGCGGCCGCAAAATAATTTTGCAGCGCACATACTTCGAGGTCGCCCCCGAGATAGGCCTTGATACCCTGCGCTGCGGCGACGGCCCCTGAGAGAGTGGTGTAGTACGGCACTTTATGCAAGAGGGCTGCGCGCCGCAGCGAGCGGCTGTCGGCGAGGGCGGTCGCCCCCTCAGTGGTGTTAAATACCAGCTGAACCTCGCCGTTCTTGATGGCGTCGACGATGTGGGGGCGCCCTTCGGCGACTTTGTTGACCCTGACCGCGGCGACCCCCTCGCCGGCGAGATAGCGCTGCGTTCCAGACGTCGCCAGGATCCGAAAGCCGAGCCCGCCGAGCAGGCGAACGGTTTCGAGAATGCGCGGTTTGTCGGCATCTCTGACCGACACGAACACAGTGCCCTTTCTCGGCAATCGCGCTCCGCCGCCAAGCTGGCTCTTGACGAAGGCAACATTGTAGTCGCGGTCGATGCCCATGACTTCTCCGGTCGACTTCATCTCCGGACCGAGCACGGTATCGACGTGGTCGCCAAAGCGCGCGAATGGAAATACCGCTTCCTTCACCCCGATATGGCGGGCGTTGGCGAACTCGAAGCTCTGCGGTTTGAGCTTAAAGCTGGCGAGGGTTTCGCCTGCCATGATTCGCGCCGCGATTTTGGCGGCAGGGACGCCGGTCACCTTGGCGACGAACGGCACCGTGCGTGACGCGCGCGGATTGACTTCGAGCACGTAGATATCGCCGTCCTTGATGGCGTACTGCACGTTCATCAGGCCGCCGACCTT
>JBAUGC010000702.1:0-4862 GCA_049679485.1 Xanthobacteraceae bacterium | reverse complement strand
ATCACGCCGGCTCGACCAAGAGTTTCGACTACGTCCGCGAGCACAACGAGGCCGTCAACAAACTCGACTTCATCACTGGCCGCGCGGCGATCAAGGTCGATTACGCGCCCGGCACGGTCGAACTGGTGCAACAGCATGACGGCTCGACCATCGCGCTGCGCAAGCTTGACGCCGAGTACGACGTGCACGACCGGCTGGCGGCGATGAGTTTCCTGCAGCACCACGCCGCCAAAGGCCAAGTGGTGACTGGGCTCCTCTACGTCGCACCGGAGGCCGCCGACTTGCACGGGCACCTCAATACCGTCGAGACGCCGCTCAATGCGCTCGGCGAAAAGGAGCTGTGCCCCGGCTCGGCGGTGCTCGACAAATTCAACGCGAGCCTGCGGTAAAGCGGGCGCTTTTTTGTCATCGGCAAGCGCGGGATTGACCTGCGCATTCGCTGCCGCCGGCCGTTGGCATTGCAGCCGCGCGCCCGTGGAGGCAGGTCTTTCTTCAGATGGATTGGGGGCTCAAGATCGCAGTGGCGGGGCTGCCGACGCGACCGCCCGACAATATGTGGTTTGAAGATATCATATCATTTGAAACTGTTCAGCATCGTTAATTTACGTTTCTGTCGTTACGCTCTGCGCGTCCGCTAAAGACAATCCCTCACGGACAACGCCCGGTTCGGCGGAAAGGATCTGATGAGCACGCCCAGCCTGCAGCCTATCTCCCGTTCTCCTGGTTTGCAGGCACCGGTCGTCACCGCCCGTGGCGGAGAGAGCGGCGTTACCTACCGCAGCACGCGGGCGCATCTTCAATACTGGATGGGAGACGATATTGCCGTGGAGATCGGCGCCGAGCGCCTGCTCGCAGCCCATTCGGGCTGGCGCAGCCTCGCCAAGCGCGGCCTGCCGCGCTTGTGCGATCTGCTGGAATCCGACGGCCGCGAGGCCGACGCAAACATGTTGCTCTATCTCAAGCTCGACGACGATTATCTCGTCGTCGCACAGGGCGCCGACCGCACGCGTCATATCGGCCGCGATTTGCGCGGTCGCACGATGTCGGGATTCACTCAATCGGTCGGCGTGATGCTCAAAGAGCTGTATGACACCTGCCTCGTTCAGCAGACGGCGATCTACGCGCGCTTCGTGACCGATCTTGCATCCGATAGCATCTACTGGGAGGGGCTGTTTTTGCCACTCAAGGGCGAGGACGACGGTCCCACCCGGTTCTTGGCCAGCTACGCCGCGCCGATCGACAATAAAACCGACGTCTTGCAAATGGTCCTCGACCGCTCGCCCAGCGGTACGATCGTCGCAGTTCCGGTGGGGACGGGCCGTGCCGGCCGGCTCGACGGGCGGATCATTCTGATCAACGCCCGGGCCAAGGAATTTTTAAAATTCGACGAGAAGGGCAGCCGCGTGAACTACATCCGCGACCTCGCGCCCTGGCTGCGCAATATAGCCGGATGGACGCGCGTCAATTTGACTGTCGAAGGACAGCAAACCCGCATTCACTATCGCGACCGCTCGAGCCGAAGTTATTTGGTGACAATTGAGTCGCTCAACCGCTTTATTTTATTCGACATCGTCGAAAGCGACCGGGATATCTCGGCGCCGCCCGGTGAAAATTCCCCTCACTCCTCGGGGGCCTCCGCGATCGGGTCGTAGCGCGCGGCGTCGAGGCCGAGCAGATTCCACGATTGCTGCATATGCGGCGGCAGCGGCGCGGTGACGTCGAGGGTGCCGCCGCGTGGATGCGGGACGACGATGCGGCGGGCGAGAAGATGTAGCTTGTTCTGCATACCGCCTGGCAGCTGCCAGTTTTCCAGCGAGAAATATTTCGGATCGCCGACGATGGGGTGGCCGATATGCGCCATGTGGGCGCGTAACTGGTGGGTGCGGCCGGTGACCGGCTTGAGCGACACCCAGGCCAGTAACGGCCCTGACGTTTCCACCACCGCGTAGTAGGTCACGGCGTGGCTCGCGCCCTTGTCGCCGTGCCGGGCAATGCGCATGAACGAGTCTTCCTCGCGCTCCTCTTTGGCGAGAAACGTCGAAATGCGGCCTTGCTGCACCTTGGGCACGCCGGCGACCAGCGCCCAATAAATCTTTCGTGCCGAGCGCGAGCGGAACGTCTTCGCCAGCGCCGTCGCCGCGAACCGCGTCTTGGCGACGAGCAGGCAACCGGCAGTGTCCTTGTCGAGCCGATGCACCAGTCGCGGCCGCTGGCCGTGGGCATCGCGCAACACGTCGAGCATGCCGTCGAGATGGCGCGTGGTGCCGGAGCCGCCCTGTACCGAAAGCCCCATCGGCTTGTTGAGCACCAGAACGTCGGCGTCTTCGTGCAGCGTGATCGATTTGAGGAACGCGCGGGTTTGTTCGTCGGCTTCGTTGCCAGGCGTGCGTGGCTTCGGCTGATCGAGCCGCAGCGGCGGAATGCGTATCGTCTGCCCCGCTTCCAGCCGGTTCTTCGGCTCCGTCCGCTTGCCGTTCACCCGCACCTCACCTTTGCGGATAACGCGCTGGATGTGGGAGAAGCTCAATCCCGGAAACCGCGCCTCAAGGAAACGATCGACGCGCATGCCGGATTCGTCGGGAGTTACCGCGACGTTCTGCACGCTGGTCGGCATTGGAGCCGGAGCCGTCTTTATCTGTTTCCCCTCATCCCGAGGCCCGCGCTGAAGGCGCGCCTCGGAGGATGCGGCCCGGACGCCCGGGCTGTTGCGCTTGGTGGGTGGCCTCGGGCTTGCCTTTGCGCTTCGCGCAACGGAATGACCCTTCGCGGCCGCCCCGGGGTGGCGGCGAGCGAAACGACGTTGATGGCGCGACCCGGCGATCTGCTTGCCGCCGGCCGGCTGTCGGGGTCCGCGGGAGCCTCTCAATGCGTGCTCCAACGACAACGCAGCCGCGGGAAGCAGCTTACGATCCTACTTGGTCTAGACATCAGAACTGCCGATTACGGGAGGTGTGAAAGACTGCAACGACCTTGACCGTGTCATCGCGAATCCGATGGATGACAATATAAGGCAAGCCAGTCACTGAAAGAAGCCTGATGCCGCGCGGACCGGGCCGACCCGAATAGGGAAACGACTCGAGACGAGAGGTGGCATCCTGGATACGCGCAACAGCAGCCTCGGCAGTCTGCAAATTATCCTTGGCGATATAACTTCGAATTGCATCTAAATCCCTCAGCGCACCTCTGAGGTAAACGACCTTCATCGCTTCATGCGATCGAAGAAGTCCCTCACTTCCTGGTCACTTGCGACGTCATCCTCAGCCAGCCGTCGCTCGATTTCCGCAATTTGCTCTAGAGACAGCTCACTGTCCTCGTCGTCGCGTTCGAGGAAGTCCAAGATCAATACGGCAGCCGCCTGTTGCCGCTCCTCTGGCAGCTCACGTAAACGGGTGATGGCTTCATCCAATCGCTTGTTCATCTTAAGTCACACTCCAGAGCGAGCGATAATATAACAACTATTGCCCTTGCCCGCCAAATCGCTCCTTCCGCAACTTCGCCCAATAGTCCAGGCGCTTCCTGATCTCCCGCTCGAAGCCACGCTCGGGCGGATCATAGAATGTGTGGCGCCCGAGCTGTTCAGGGAAATAGTCCTGACCGGAGAATGCTTCTTCGGCGTCGTGATCGTATTCGTATCCCGCGCCATAGCCTTCGGTCTTCATCAGCTTGGTTGGCGCGTTGAGGATGTGTTTGGGCGGCAACAGGGAGCCGGCTTCTTTCGCCGTGCGCATCGCTTCGCCGAACGCCACGTAGGCGGCGTTCGATTTCGGCGCAGTGGCGACGTAGAGCACGGCTTCGGCTATAGCAAGTTCACCCTCCGGCGAGCCGAGGAAATCGTAAGCGTCCTTGGCGGCATTGGCGATGACCAGCGCCTGCGGATCGGCAAGTCCGATGTCCTCGACCGCCATGCGCACGATCCGGCGCGCCAGATAAAGCGGGTCCTCGCCGGCATCGAGCATGCGGCAGAGATAATAGAGCGCGGCGTCGGCATCGGAGCCGCGCACCGATTTGTGCAGGGCGCTGATGAGATTGTAGTGGCCGTCCTGCTTCTTGTCGTAGATCGGCGCCCGCCGCTGCACCACCTCCTGCAAGGCAGCGACGCCGAAGACCTCGCCGTCGCGCGCCGCACGCCACACTTCTTCCGCCAGCGTCAGCGCCGCGCGGCCGTCGCCGTCAGCCATACGCATCAGCGAAGCGCGGGCGTCGGCATCCAGCGGCAGTTTTTTGCTTTCGACCGCTTCCGCCCGCTCAAGCAGTTTCTCCAGCGCCGCGGCATCGAGCGGCTTAAAGACGAGCACGCGCGCACGCGACAACAATGGCGCAATCAGTTCGAAGGAAGGATTCTCCGTGGTCGCTCCGACCAGCACGATGGTGCCGTCCTCCACCACCGGCAGAAAGGAATCCTGTTGCGCGCGGTTGAAGCGGTGAATCTCGTCGACGAAGAGCAGCGTCCCCTGCCCGGTTTCGCGGCGCGCCCGCGCGGCATCGAAAACTTTCTTCAGATCGGCAACGCCGGAGAAGATCGCCGAGATTTGCTCGAAATGCAGATCGGTAGCGCGCGCAAGCAACCGCGCCACCGTGGTCTTACCGGTGCCCGGCGGTCCCCAAAAGATGAGCGAGCCAAGCGAGCGTGTTTCCAGCATGCGGGTGAGCGCGCCATCGGGACCGAGCAGATGATCTTGCCCGACCACGTCGGTCAGCTGGTCCGGCCGAAGCTTATCGGCGAGCGGTCGCGGCGCGTCGCGTTCAAGGCCCGCGGCCGCGAACAAAGTCGGCGAGCTTTTCTTCGGGCGCGAGCTCATTCATCCACTGAACGTGGCTGATATCTGCTGACCGCCCCGATCGATGACGACGCGCCACAGCCG
>JBAUGC010000701.1:0-6030 GCA_049679485.1 Xanthobacteraceae bacterium | reverse complement strand
GTCCATGGCGATGGTGCGCACCGTCGATTCGCCGAGGTGTTGCGCGACTTCGAGCACCAGACGGTTGCCCTGGTTCTTGGTCTCCAGTGCGTTGAGGATCGCCGGCAGGTAACCCTCGAACTGCACGTCGACGACGGCGCCGATGACTTGGGTGATGTGTCCGATCGCGTTGGCCATCTTTGGTCCTCTTTAGAAATTGTTCACAGCGCCTCGGCGCCGGAGATGATCTCGATCAGTTCCTTGGTGATCATCGCCTGGCGGGTGCGGTTGTAGGTGAGCGTCTGTTTGCGGATCATTTCGCCGGCGTTGCGGGTGGCGTTATCCATCGCCGACATCTGTGCGCCGTAGAACGACGCGGCGTTCTCCATCAGCGCGCGGAAGATCTGCACTGCGAGATTCCGCGGCAGGAGGTCGTGCAGGATGTCTTCGGCTTCCGGCTCGAACTCATAAGCGGCGCCGCCGAGGGCGTCCGCTGCCTTGTCGTCGAATACTGGCGGAATAATCTGCTGCGCGGTCGGAACCTGCGCGATCACCGAGCGGAAGCGCGAGAAGAACAACGTGCAGACGTCGAATTCGAAATTGTCGAAACGGGCGATGATCTTTTCCGCGATCATCTGCGCGTGGTCGAAGCGCAGTGTCCGCTCGGCGCGCAGATCGACCATCTCGACGATCTGGGATGCGTAGAGACGGCGCAACTGATCGTAGCCCTTGCGGCCGACGCAGAAGAACTTGACTTCCTTGCCTTCGCGCGTCAGCGCGCCGGCGTGCTCGCGCGCCAGCCGCACGATGGCGGTATTGAACGGGCCGCAGAGGCCGCGTTCGGCGGTGCAGACGAGGAGGAGATGGCGGTCGCTGCCACCGGTCCCGCGCAACAACCGCGGCGCGGTTTCACTTCCGGCCACCGACGCGGCGATGTTGCCGAGCACCTTATCCATCTGCGTGGCATAGGGGCGCGCAGCCTCAGCGGCCGCTTGCGCGCGGCGCAGCTTCGAGGCCGCGACCATCTGCATGGCCTTAGTGATCTTCTGCGTCGCCTTGGTGGAGGCGATGCGGTTGCGCAGGTCTTTAAGGGAGGGCATGGGCTACTCTATTTCCGTCATCCTGAGGCGGCCGCCAACGGGTCAGGCCCGAAGTGGCCGGCCCGATGACAAGCTCCGCGGCCCTCGAAGGATGCGGCCCGAGCGCCCGGGCCGTCGCCCTTCGAGGCTCGCTCCGCTCGCACCTCAGGGTGACGGTGCTTAGTCATCAGGCAAACGTCTTGGCGTAGCTCTCGACTGCGGCCTTGAGCTTGCCGGTCGTGCCATCGTCGAGGTCGCGCGAGTCGCGGATGGTGCTGAGAATTTCCGGATGCTGCTGGCGCAGCGTGCCGAGCAGGCCGTCCTCGAACGCGCGGACGCGCTCGACAGGCAGCGGATCGAGATAGCCGTTGACGCCGGCATAGATGACGCAGACCTGCTCCTCCATCTTCAGTGGCGAGAATTGCGGCTGCTTGAGCAGTTCAGTCAGCCGCGAGCCGCGATTGAGGAGGCGCTGGGTGGTGGCGTCGAGGTCCGAACCAAACTGCGCAAAGGCCGCCATCTCGCGGTATTGCGCGAGCTCGCCCTTGATACGGCCGGCGACTTTCTTCATCGCCTTGGTCTGCGCCGAAGAACCGACGCGCGACACTGAGAGGCCGACGTTCACCGCGGGGCGGATGCCCTGATAGAACAAGTCGGTCTCAAGGAAGATCTGGCCGTCGGTGATGGAGATGACGTTGGTCGGGATGTAGGCCGACACGTCGTTAGCCTGGGTTTCGATCACCGGCAGCGCGGTAAGCGAGCCCGCCTTATGTTCGTCGTTCATCTTCGCCGCGCGCTCAAGGAGCCGGGAGTGCAGGTAGAACACGTCGCCCGGATAGGCTTCGCGGCCCGGCGGCCGGCGCAGCAAGAGCGACATCTGCCGGTAGGCGACCGCCTGCTTGGAAAGGTCGTCGTAGATAATGACCGCGTGCATACCGTTGTCGCGGAAATATTCGCCCATGGCGCAGCCGGAAAACGGCGCCAGAAACTGCATCGGTGCCGGGTCGGACGCGGTCGCCGCGATCACGATCGAATAGTCGAGCGCGCCCTGCTCTTCCAAGACCTTGACGAACTGGGCGACCGTCGAACGCTTCTGCCCGATCGCCACATAGACGCAATAGAGCTTGATCTTCTCGTCGGTAGAGGCATTGAGCGGCTTCTGGTTGAGGATGGTGTCGAGCGCGATTGCGGTCTTGCCGGTCTGGCGGTCGCCGATGATCAGCTCGCGCTGGCCGCGCCCGATCGGGATCAACGCGTCGATCGCCTTCAATCCAGTCGCCATCGGCTCGTGCACCGATTTGCGCGGAATGATGCCGGGCGCCTTGACGTCGACCCGCGCCCTATGGTCGGCCTTGATCGGCCCCTTGCCGTCAATCGGATCACCAAGCGCATCGACGACGCGGCCGAGCAGGCCCTTGCCGACCGGCACTTCGACGATGGCGCCGGTGCGCTTGACGGTCTGGCCTTCCTTGATCTCACGGTCGGTGCCGAAGATCACGATGCCGACATTGTCGATTTCGAGGTTGAGCGCCATACCTTTGACGCCGCTCTCGAACTCGACCATTTCGCCGGCCTGCACGTTGTCGAGACCGTAGACGCGGGCGATGCCGTCGCCGACCGAAAGCACCTGACCGACTTCGGAAACCTCGGCCTCCTGGCCGAAATTCTTGATCTGATCTTTGAGTATCGCGGAAATTTCCGCGGCGCGGATATCCATTAGCGGGCCTCTTTCATCGCGTGCCGGATCGAATTGAGTTTGGTGCGCAGCGAGCTGTCGACCATGCGGCTGCCGAGCTTGACCACGAGCCCGCCGATAATCGAGGGATCGACTTTAATAGCGAGGTCGACGTCCCTGCCGCTGACCGCCTTGAGCGCAGTGCGCAACGCGGCAACATGTTCATCCTTGAGCGGCTCGGCGACCGTGACTTCCGCCGTAGCCTCGCCTTTATGCTTAGCGACGAGATCGCGGTAGCCGCGGATCATGTCGCGCGCCGCGAACAGGCGGCGATTCGTCGTCACCAGCTTGAGGAATTTCGCCGCGAGGCCGGCGGCGATCCCGGCCCTGTCCAGCACGGCGGAGAGTCCGTGCAACTGCTCGTCGGCGGAGAAGACCGGGCTGCGTACCAGCCGTTCGAGGTCGGCGCTTTCCGCGACAAGCGCGTCGAAGCGCTCCAGTTCCGCCTTCGTCATGTCGATGGTGTTCGTCTCCTGGGCAAGATCGAACAGCGCCGTCGCGTAACGGCCGGCCATGCCGGACACAAGGTGTTCTTCGCCTGCCAAGATGATCGCTCGCTACTTCGCGTGCTCGCTTCGCGTTCTTTTGGAGCTTTTCCGCAAGACCCGCAACCGGCGCAAACCGTCGGCGCAAGTCCTTGGGATTCAAGCGGGACTTGGATATCCGGAGACGCTGCGGAATACTCCGCGCACGGCCATCGAAAATCGCGGTTTTGCTAACATACCGCGCCGTGCGGTGCAACATGGCGGAACCGGGATAGAACAACATTCCCCGGATGCGGTGCAGCGCCACTAGCGCGTTTACGCGCTTCTTTGACGCGCTATGGCGGTGCGCCGCTGATCCGGGGCCTTCGCGCACTCGGTCGGAGTTTCTAACGATCCCGGGTCTGCAGCGCATCACTTCGTGCTGCACTGCGCCCGGGAAAAGGCTGGGCTCATGCCGCCTGCGCCGCATGGGTGCGGATGACTTCGAGGAAGACGTCGCCGTATTGGTTGAGTTTGGCTGCGCCGACGCCGTGTACGGTGCCCATCTCGCCCGCATTGGCCGGTTTGCGCCGGACCATGTCGATGAGCGTCTTGTCGGCGAAGATGACATAGGCCGCGACCCGCTGCTCCTTGGCAAGCTCGGAACGGCGTTTCCTCAAGGCTTCGAACAAAGCCGTGTCGCCCGCTGATCCGTCGGCCAGAGCGGCGGCGTTTGCTGCACTCCGCGCAGCCTTTTTCGTTGCCGGCTTGAGCGTGTCCGTGCGCAGCGTGACCTTTTCGGCGCCTCGCAGCACGCGCCAGCCGGCATCGGTGACGGTCCAGCCGCCATAGCCGTTGAGGTCCAGCGCGACGATACCGGCGCCGTGGAGCTGGCGGAAAATCGAACGCCATTCCAGCTTGCCGTATTCCTTGCCGACCCCAAACGTCGACAGGATATCGTGGCCGAATTTCTCGACCGCCTCGGTGTTCTCGCCAATGAGCACGTTGGTCAGATGCTCGGTGCCGAAGCGCTCGCCGGTGCGGACGATGGCGGAGAGTGCTTTCTGAGCCGCGATGGTGCCGTCGATCACCTCGGCGCCATCGCAGCAGAAATCGCAGTTGCCGCACGGCTCGGTGGTTTCGCCAAAGTAAGCGAGCAGCGTCTGCCGGCGGCAGCGCGGCGATTCACACAGTGCCACCAGAGCATTGAGCCGCTGGCGATCGACGCGCTTCTGTTCGTTGGAGGATTCGCTTTCGTCAATCTGCAAGCGGCGCAAGCGGATGTCGCCCATGCCGTAGAGCGTCAGCGTGTCGGCTGGAAGCCCGTCGCGCCCGGCGCGCCCGATTTCCTGATAGTAGCTTTCGATATTCGACGGCATGTCGGCATGAACGACGAACCGGACATCCGGCTTGTCGATCCCCATGCCGAACGCCACGGTCGCGACCATGACGACGCCGTCTTCCTGCAAGAAGGCATCCTGGTTGCGCGAGCGCGCCGTAGCCTCCATGCCGGCGTGGTAGGCCAGCGCGTTGATGCCGCTGCCGCGCAGCGCGTCGGCAAGCTCCTCGGTCTTCCGCCGCGAGGCGCAATAGACAATGCCGCTTTGCCCGCGATGCGCACCGATAAAGTCGGTGATCTGCGTGCGGCCGCCGAACTTGGCCGCCATCGCCAGCCGCAAATTCGGCCGATCGAAGCCGTGGACGAACACCGCCGGCGGGCGGCTGAAAAGCTTATCCACAATATCCGAGCGCGTGGCAGCGTCAGCGGTCGCGGTGAACGCCACCGTCTGCACGTTGCCGAGTTCTGCCTGCACCGCGCCTAGTGCTGCGTATTCGGGGCGGAAGTCGTGGCCCCATTGCGAGATGCAGTGCGCCTCGTCGACCGCGAGCAGCGCGATCTTGGCGCGCTTGAGGAGTTCGATGGTTTCGGCTTTCACGAGGCGCTCGGGTGCAATGTATAGAAGACGCAAGTCGCCCCGCGTGATGCGATCGGAGATCGACCAGTTTTCGGCGGCATCGTTGGCGGAGTTGAGCGCGGCGGCGGCGACGCCATAGCCGCGAAGCTGCGCCACCTGATTGCGCATCAGCGCGATCAGCGGCGATACGACAATCGTTAGGCCGTCGCGCAGCAGCTCCGGCAGCTGGTAGCAAAGCGACTTGCCGCTTCCGGTCGGCATCACCGCGAGCACATCGCTGCCGTCCGATATCGCGGCGACGATCTCCGCCTGCCCGGGCCGGAATCCCTCAAAACCAAAAGTCGTGCGCAGGATTTGCTCTGCCGCGTGCTCAGGCATGTGTCACTGTCCCGTCGGGCATATCGTGTCAGACATGCTGATACGGCAAATTGTTCTATATTTGTTCTTTCGCGCGTGCAAGTACTAGGGCAAGAGTGCCATGCAAGATAAAGGCCCTGACCGCCGCCTCTTTTTGCAGCATGGTGCCGTTTGAAAATGCTTCCTTCGTAAACACCCCGTCACCCGATGCTTCAAGCCGTCAACTCCGCGGTTAGCCCGACTATCGGCCGCCTCGTCAGGCTCTTTTCCCTGCTTTGGCTTGCCGGCGTTGCCATGCGGATGACGCTTCTGGTGGTGCCGCCGATCATTCCGCTGGTGCACCAGGACCTGCACATGTCGGAGACGCAGATCGGGCTCTTGATCGGCGTGCCGCTGGCAATGTTCGCCATCGCGGCCGTGCCCGGGTCGCTGCTGATCGCCCGCATCGGCGCTAAGCCTGCGCTGATTCTCGGCATGACCATCGCAGCGCTCGCCGGCGC
>JBAUGC010000700.1:0-14536 GCA_049679485.1 Xanthobacteraceae bacterium | reverse complement strand
CCGTTGCGCTTTGCTGTTACCCTTCGCACATGGAGGCGAAGAACTGAACGGGAGCGCACCCATGACTGATGCGCCTGGAAAGACTAATGCGCCAAAAAGGCTCAGAAGCGCATCGGGATGGAAAGCTTCTTCGCCAAGTGGTACGTGCGGCGCCTCAGCCCGATAGGGTTCGAGCTTCGGCTGAAGAAATGAGGGGCCGCAGCTCCCACATGAGCGACGACATCGACTACAACAAGACCTTCGACCTTGTCCCCGGCCATGCGACGGAAGTGGCGCCCGGCGTGCGCGGGATCGTCGCCAACAATCCCGGACCGTTCACCTTCAAGGGCACGGTCAGTTACATCATCGGCCGCGGCAAAGTTGCAATTCTCGATCCCGGCCCGGAAGACGATGCACACATCGCGGCTTTGCTTGACGCGGTGCGCGGCGAGACCGTCACCCACATCTTTGTTACGCACACACATCGCGACCATTCTCCCGCCGTGCCAAAGATAAAGGCTGCGACCGGCGCGACGGTTTACGCGGAGGGTCCGCATCGCCCGGCGCGCCCGCTGCACGTCGGCGAGGCAGGTCGGCTCGACGCCAGCGCCGATCTGGATTTTCGTCCGGACATCGCGCTCGCCGACGGCAGTGTAGTGACCGGCAACGGATGGACCGTCGAAGCGCTGACGACGCCGGGACATACCGCCAACCACATGGCGTACGCGCTGAAGGAAGCGGATCTGATTTTTTCCGGCGATCACGTGATGGCGTGGTCGACTTCAATCGTAGCGCCGCCCGATGGCGCGATGGGCGACTATATGGCGTCGCTGGAAAAACTGGCGCAGCGGAAGGAGCCTGTCTATCTTCCCGGCCACGGCGGACCGGTGCGCGACGCATCGCGCTTCGTGCAGGGCTACATCAGGCATCGCCATGGGCGCGAGGCATCGATCCTGCGGCGGCTCGAAAAAGGCGCCGCCGACATTCCAACGCTGGTTCGTGCGATTTATATCGGCCTTGATCCGCGTCTTGTCGGCGCGGCTTCGCTTTCCGTCCTCGCCCATATGGAAGACTTGGTCGCACGCGGCATGGTCGCGACCGACGGCGCGCCGTCGATCAACGGCACTTACCGTCTGACAGAGGTTCCCTTGCCGGCAGCCTGAGGCGATTTCGCAGCGGATTTCTTTTCGGCTTTATCAGCCTTCTCGGCCTTTTCGAACTTCTCAGGTTTTTCCGGCTTCTCAGGCGCCGGAGACGCCAGGACATCGTCAACGTCGTCCATCAGTGCGCGCACGCGCGCGGCGTTGCCGCCAAGATCGTGACGGCCATAACGTGACGCCGAGCGATAGTCGATGCGCGCGCCGTCCGGCGCGGGGCGTACGCGCACGACCACGTCTTCGCGGAAGCCGAGGATCGGTGTCCGCGCAATCGCCTCGATGTGGCCGTCACGCGCGCCGGGTGAGCGTGAATCGACGATGTGCCACTTGCGCTTGGTGATGACTTTCAGCACCGCGTCGTAAGCCTGTTGCGGCGATGAATCGGTCATGTCCGGCTCGATATCGGAATAGGCGGCGTGCTGTTGCTGAGCCGCGTAGAGGCCGGCATAAGTGACCGGATTGGCGTCACGCGGCCGCAACCGCGCGATCGCCTCGAACTTCGGCGGATCGATCGGGTCGGTGGTGACGTCGTAAATCGCCGGCAAACGATACGCCTTGACACCGAGATAGAGCGGATAGGCGGCGAGCGCGAGCCCGATGAAGAACGCCGTGACGGCCTCGCGCATGCCGCCGACGCCTTCCATCCAGATGACAATACCGGCACCGAAGGCAAGCAGGATTGCGGTCAGCGCGAGCAACAAAGCGCCCGCAAGTGTCGCCAGCGCCGGCACGATATCGAGCGTTCCCGAGCGCACGATGATGATGCCGACAACCATCGCGGCGAGCGAAAACAATGCGATGCGCCGTGCCCAAATGGCGAGCCGGGATGTCGGCTGTTCAGCAATCCGCCGCCTTACCATCGCCCGTCATTCTCGTCCGTTAGCCAAGCTCCATTCTACGCCATTCATAATGGAACGGGTCCGGCAAAGCGAACGCGGCCAAATGCCATGAAATCGGAGAGTTAATGCGAGTGGCGCGCGGGCCCGTTATGCGCAAACCACAACTACCGCTTCTTTTGCCGCCGCTTTCTCGTTTCGCCGCGTTTGATGCCCGCCATCGCTTCGAGCACGGCACAGGCCGCCGCCGTATCCTCCTCGCCGTGGCCAGTCGCCATCGCGGCCGCATAGATCGGCAGCGTTGCGGAGAACAACGGCGTCGGGGCGCCGAGGGCCTGGGCAAAGCTGCCGATCACGTCCATATCCTTCTGCCAGAGCGAAATTTTCATTGTCGGAGCGTCGTAGCGAGCCTTCACCATCATCGGCGCGCGCAGCTCGAACACACGCGAATTGCCCGCGCCGATCCTGATCTGATCGTAGATGAGCTGCGGCGGCAGGCCGGCTTTCATGCCGAGTACCATCGCTTCTGCGCTCGCCACATTGTGGATGGCAACGAGCAAATTGGCGACATATTTCATGCGGCTGCCGTTGCCGAATTCGCCTAGGTCGTGCAGCGCTCGCGTGAAATCGGCGAACAGCGGGCGAAGCTTTTTAAGCTCGGCAGAACCGCCCGAGGCGTAAATGACAAGATCCTTCGCCTTGGCCTGAATGCCAGTGCCACTTACGGGGCAGTCGAGCAGGACATGGCCCGCGTTGCGCAAGACCGCTTCGGCGGCGGCCTTGTCCTCAAGCTTAAACGTCGAAGCTTCAATCACCACCCGGCGCGGCACGTTGGCCCCGGCGATGGCAGCGACCGTCGCCGCGAGCGCCGCGGGTTTAGGCAGGCTCAGAATGATGGTCGGCGCTTGGCGCGCCACTTCGCCGGCATCGGCAACGATTTCAACGCCAATTCGGCCGAGCGCTCGCTGCCGCGCCGGCGCGATGTCAAAGCCGATGACGCGCCAGCCCGCCGTGTGGAGATTTTCCGCAAAGGCGCCGCCCATGATACCGAGGCCGACGACACCGACGGCGCCTTTCTTCTTCTTTGCCATGTCATTCCTTGCCGGCTTCAGTGCCGGTCACATACCTTTGGCGTTCATCGCCACCGATGAAAACGGACGCGCCTCGCGCTTGGCAATCATTTCTTTGATGATGCCCGCATATTTTTTGAAATGTGCCGTCTCACGATGTGCTTCCACGGCGGCGGCGTTATCGTAAGCCTCAACAAGCAGCACGTGGTTCGGATCCTTCTCCGAGACTAGGATATCGAATGCGTGACACCCGGGCTCCTTCACAGCAGCCGCGGCGTTCTCTTTGGCTGCCGCGAGGTAATGATCGACCTGGCCTGGAACGATGTCGTACTCGATCACATTGACCAACAGCGGCGCGGACTGTGCCGCCGCTTCGTGGCCGCGCAACGGCAATAGCAGCAACGCTGTAACCGAAAGCAGCGCGGCAGAAATGATGGTAGTTGACTTCAGCATGACCACTTCCTCCCTGTCGTGGCAGCGCGTGCGGTTTGTTCCGCCGCGCGGCCTTCTGTGAAACTTTAAAGCGAGGTTTCTAGAAACCGCAGCAGCCGCGGGATCGCAAGCGCGTTATAGCTCTGCGGCTCGTCCTCGAACGGATCGGCCGACCAGAAGTGCCCGGCGCCGGGCAGGACGATCCGGCGCACGAAGAATTGAGCCTGGGCAAGCGCCGTGAGAAAGGCGCCTGATTGCGTTTCCGAATCGACAATGTCGTCATTGGTGCCGTGAATGAGCAGGAAGCGCAGCTGGTTGCGATCGACGGTCGCGTGGCTGATTGGGGAAGCTTCGAAATAGATCCGCCGGTTCACTATCGGCGAGGTGCCGAGAAACTTTTCGACGATGGGATCGCGCGGCCGCGCGACCAGGTCATGAGTCCACTGCGCCAATAGATCGTAGACGCCATAAAAACCGACGACGGCCTTGACGTTGGCGCGCACGGTGGCATGGGCGTCATCGCGATACGCTGTGGTGAACTGATCGCCGGCTAGTGCGACAAGCGCCGAGAGATGCGCGCCGGCAGAATCGCCAATCAGACCGATACGCTCGGGATCGAGGTCGAATTCGCCGGCCTTGGCGCGCACGAATTGGACGGCGGCCTTGGCATCGTAAACGGCGGCGGGGTAAACACCTTGTTTGGCCAGCCGGTATTCGATCGCGAAAAGCGCGTAGCCGTAGCGAGCGAGAAACGGGCCCCAGTTATTGTAGAAGTCGCGGTTGCCGACCTGCCACCCACCACCGTGTATCGCGACCAAGACCGGCGCTTTGCTGCGGCCTTTGGGCAGATAGAGGTCGCCGACAAGCTCGACGCCGTCGTGCTTGGCAAAGAGTAGGCCGGGCCGGGCTACGACCTCGTATTCCGCCGCCTTAGACGTAATCGTTGAGTGCATTGTCACATTCTCTGCGATAGCTTCCCGATGAGGCCAGACAAGCGGTAGCAACTTTTGCTGTTGGTCGAAAGCGGCCAGTTTCCATCCCTCCCCTGCAGGGGGCGCAGGGCATAATTCTTTGGCAGATAAAGATCGCCCACGAGCTTGGTGCGATCGCGCATTGCACGGACGACGCCAAATCGTTGAGCGACTTTATGTTCCGGGGCCGACGCGTGGCCAGATGCCGTCACGATTCCCGGCGCAGCAACCCAAGTCAGCATCGCAAACAACATTCACCGCCTTCGTCGCGGCTGCGTTACGCTGATGATTTTACGCTTGTTCGGAAGCTACCACCAGGCGTGGAAATGATGCAGCGGCCCGCGGCCAGAGCCGACGTCGAGCCGGTCAGCCGCAGCGATCGCCGCGCTCACATAAACTTTTGCTTGGCGCGCCGCCTCGTCGAGCGCGAGCCCTTTGGCAAGGCCTGCGGCAATAGCCGATGCAAACGTGCAACCGGTGCCGTGGGTTTTGCGCGTCTCGAGACGCGGCGCCGCAAGTCGCAGGCTATGGTCGGCCTCGACGAGATAATCGACGCTTTCTGGTCCGCCGCCGTGACCGCCCTTGATCAGCACCGCTACTACGCCAAGCGTCAGCAGCTGCTGGCCCTGGGCCTGCATTTCGTTTTCGTCACGCGCAGGCGATGCGCCGAGCAGCACGGCGGCTTCCGCGAGATTGGGCGTCAGCAGATGTACGCGCGAAATGAGGTCGCGTAGTGCGGTGAGCGCATCCTCACGCAACAATCTTTCGCCCGAGCTTGCAACCAGGACCGGATCGAGCACAACGTTGCTCGGACGGTAGCGATCGAGCGAAGCGGTGACGACCCCGATTATCTGCGCATTGCCGAGCATACCGATCTTCACCGCCTTCACGTCGAGATCGGTGAACACCGCATTGATTTGCGCGGCGACAAAATCGGCAGGCACCTCGTGGATCCCGAACACGCCCCCGGTGTTCTGCGCCGTCAACGCGGTGACAACGGTGGCGCCGTAGACACCGAGCGCGGCAAAGGTCTTGAGATCGGCCTCGATGCCGGCGCCGGCGCTTGAATCCGAGCCCGCGATACTCACGGCGATGGGAACGCTCATTTCTCAATGTCTCCGTTCGCCTGGCCCCGCTATTGCTGCCTCACGCGCCCCGCTTCGCCAGCATCGCATCGACAATCTGACGCAGCTCGTGCGCCGCCCCAGCGGGATCGGCTACAACCGACAATGCCGAGATCACGGCAACGCCGTCGGCGCCAGCAGCGATTACGGCAGCCGCGTTACCGGCGTCGATGCCGGCGATGCCGGCAACGGGCAGAGTCGGCGCTCGGCTACGCAATGCGTTGGCAACGCGCGCAAATCCCTCGGCGCCCATCGGCGCGATCTTCTGTTCTTTTGAGAGCGTCGCATAGACGCCGCCGATGCCGGCATAGTCGATGAATTCGACAGGCGCCGTCGCGGCCTCGTCGACGGTCTTGATCGACAGGCCGATGATGGCGTTCGGTCCGAGCAATGCGCGCGCATCTTCGGCGGACATGTCGTCCGGCCCCAGATGCACCCCGTCGGCACGGGCAGCCAGCGCCACATCGACGCGGTCATTGACCACGAAAGGCACTTTAAACGGCGCCAGCGCCACCTTGATTGCGCGCGCCTCGGCGATGATGTCTCGTGTTTCCCGTCTTTTGTCGCGCAACTGCACCAGCGTGGCGCCGCCCTCGGCGACCAGGCGCGCTAGGTCGGCTAGATCGTGCCGACCGGCGCGCTCGGGATCGACGATCGCATTGAGCCGCAGATCGACAGGCTTCATGACACTCTCGCGCGCTGGCGCAAGGTCGCGCGATCAAGCCCATAGAGAGCGTCGATGATTGCGGCAGCGAAGCTGCCGGGTCCGCGAACGTCCCGGGCCGCCACTTCACCGGCAACGCCGAAAGCAGTCAGGGTCGCACTTGCCGCGATAAATGAATCGCTCTCGACGGCGAGTGCGGCGGCGATCAGCGCCGAACCCGCGCAGCCTATTGCCGTCACCAGACCCATCAGCGGATCGCCGTTAGAAATAACGACGTGGCTCGTGCCATCAGTTATCCGGTCAACGCCACCGGTGATTGCCACGACCGTCGCGTGGACCTGGGCGAAGCGTGCTGGTGCGTCGCCTGCGGGGTCGTTGCCGGACAGGGTGGCGAACTCCACCGCGTTGAGGCGGACGATTGCTGGCCCTTGCGTGAGGATGTCGCGCGCAAACTGTGCACGCGGCGGCGCCCGCTCGACGAACACCGGATCGAGCACCCAGGGCTTGCGCACTGCCTTTGCTGCGCCGACAGCCGCATTAATCGCCGCGCGCCGCTCGGCGTCGAACGTGCCGAGATTAACGAGCAATGCATCCGAGCCGGCGACGAACGAAACGATCTCTTCCGGCGAAATCGTCATCGACGGCACCGCGCCAGCCGCCAGCAGCACGTTGGCGGTAAATTGCTGCGCAACGCTGTTGGTGATGCAATGCACGCGCGGCGCCCGCGTCCGCACACGCGCGAGGACGTCGGCGGCGATATCGGCGAGCTCTACCGGAGCATGCATGTCAGTCAGCGACTTTCGTGCGCGGCATAGCGAGACTTCTTCCTCGGACCACAAGGCCTTATCAGGGCGGCCGATTTAGCCTAGCATTTAATTCCTGAGGCGGAGGTGCGCATGGTCCCGTTTTTCGTGCAGATCAAGTGTCAGATGGGAAAGTCCTACCAGGTGGCCAACAGCCTTGCCGACGCCGAGATCGCCTCGGAAATCTATTCCACCGCCGGCGACTTCGATCTACTGGTGAAGTTCTATGTCGACACCACAACCGACATCGGCCACTTCATCGCCGAAAAGGTGCAAACCATCCCCGGTGTGCAGGACACGCGCACCATCATCACATTTAAGGCGTTCGGCGGGCCGTAGCGTTATTCCGAGGCGCGGCCTTATTTCTGCTTGGCCGGCGGCTTCGGGCCTTCCCGCGGCGGCAGCGAAGCGATGTAGGCGGCGATCGCGGCACGGTCGGCGGGGCTGAGCAGGGACGTATTGCGAATGACGTCAGCCATCGCACCGCCGGCGTAGTCGCCGGTCGGGTCCATGCCGTCGCCGAGATAGCTGGCAATGTCCTTTTGCGACCAGGCCGTGCCATCGGCGGAAGGACGCTGCAATCCGGCCGGCGTGATGTTGGGCACCCAGCCTTTGCCGTCCGGCGCCGGGCCGCCGGCGAAGCGTTCGCTCTCGATGATGGCGCCAAGAAAATTCCGCGGGCTGTGGCACTCGGCGCAATGTCCCGGTCCGTTCACCAGGTAGGCCCCGCGATTGATCTCCGCCGACTGCGAAGCATCAGGCACGAACGGGCCGCCGTGCAGAAACAAAAGCTTCCAGAGGCCAACCAGGCGACGGATGTTGAACGGAAACGACAGGTCGTGGGGTCGCGCCCGGCCGGCGACCGCCGGCAAGGTTTTCAGATAAGCAAGCAAATCGCGCAGGTCGGCGAGTTCCATGTGCTGATAGGACGCGTAAGGCAAGGCGGGAAAGAGGTGGCGGCCTTCGGGCGAGGTGCCCTTCCAGAGCGCGGTAACAAAATCCGCCTCTGTCCACTTGCCAATGCCGTCAGCAGCGTCGGGCGAAATATTCGGTACGTAGAACGTGCCGAACGCCGAATTCAAAGCAAGCCCGCCGCCCAGGCGCGTCCGATCAACCTTGCCGGGATCCGCATTCGGCGTCGCATGGCAGGATGCGCAACCGCCAATGTTGAACATGGTCCGACCGTTCTCGACGTTGGCCGTATAGTTCGGTAGCGCCGAAGCCGGACCGGTCGCAGGAATGGTCACGACCCAGAGGACGAGCGCAGCGGCAACGGCGGCAGCCGCCACCGCACCTGCGAAGACCCTGGCTCTACGGGTCATGCGACGCGGACACCCGCTATGAGCGGTTCAAAAATTGCGGGAGCCGCGCGCTTAGACGGACGGATGATCTCAACTTTTCTTGACGCGATATTGTTCGTGGCAGCCGCCGCAATCGTTCTTGCCGATACTGCCGAACGCCGCTTTGAAGGTGTCGAGGTCCGTAACTTTGCCGGCTGCCTCCTTGGCATCCGTGCCAAGCTTGGCGAACCTGGCTTTGAGATCGTCCATATTCGCCCAGATCTTTGGATCGGCGGCCGTATCGCCGCCGGTCTTCGAGTCGGCGGGGAAAAGTAACGGCATCTTCGCCGCTGCATCCTCCCATGCCGCGAAGATCTTGTGTACCTTATCGATATCGAACGGCGCTTCGCCCTTCATCATAGCGACGCCGATCTTGGCCTGGTCGCCATTTGCCTTCATCAGCGCCTTGCGCGCGGCGATCGGGTCCTGCTGGGCGATGGCGACGCTCAGGCCGAGCGCAATGCCTGCAACAACGAACACGGTACGGATCATGCGATGGTTTCCCCTCTGTCTCGATGGCAGGGCGGATAGGCCGCCAAGGTAATGAAATGTCGCGATATCAACCCAGCCGGCGCACGATATTGGCAAATAGCGAGCCGGAGAAATCACGAAACCGTATCCGCTGTTCACTCGTATAATACCGGCAGAAGCGCGATCGCTGAACCTTGGCAGGCGCCGGCAAAGTCGACACATGAAGACCGTTTATCGGTTCCGCAAGGAACGGCATTTCGACAAGCCGCCGGAGGCGATTTGGCCGTTCGTCGCTGATACCGCGCGGCTCAATGAGATTTCTGGCTCGCCGCGCTACACGGTCGAGGAGCGCGCCGACGCTCAAGGCCGCATCCACCGTTTCGCCAGCGTCGGATTGTTCGGACCGTTCCGCATAGAATGGAAAGAGGGGTACGGGGAGTGGCAGGAAAACCGCCGACTCAGCCAGACCCGGCAGTTTCTCAACGGGCCCCTTCGCCGGTCCCATTCCACGTTCCAACTTGACCCCGAAGGCAAAGGCACCCGGCTCGTCTTCTCTGCCGAGGTCGATTGCGCCGGCGTGCTTGGTTGGCTGGCGAGCGCGTCCGGCAAGATCGGCCGCGAAGGCGACAAAAGGCTCGCGGCCATCGAGCGGCTGGTTGCCGCCGCTGATAAGCTCGACGCTGTCCCCGGCGCCCTCGACGAAGACGCTGTAAGGCCAGCGGCGCGCCGTCGCTTCAATGGGCTGATCGCGGAGCTCGATCGCGACCCGGCGAGTCATGGACTTGCGTCGAAGCTGTCGGAGTTTCTCTTGCACGCGCCGATGCTGGCGCTTTCCAGCATGCGTCCGCTCGCCATGGCACGGCGCTGGCAAGCGAAGCCCGAGGACGCAATAGAGTTATTCCTTGCTGCGCAGCGCCTTGGCATTCTAGCGATGGGCTGGGACTTGCTGTGTCCGCGCTGCCGGGGTGCAAAATCTCGCGTTGAACATCTGCATGATCTGCCGCGCGGCGCCCACTGCACGTCGTGCAACATCGACTACGAGCGCGATTTCACCCGGAACGTCGAGCTGACTTTTCACCCGGGGCCCTGGCTGCGTCCGCTGCCCGAAGGCGAACTATGCCTGCTCGGACAGGGCACAACCCCGCATGTGAGATTTCAGGCTGAAGTGGCGGCTCAGTCGAGCAAGACCTTCGCACTGACTTTATCGCCCGGCCCTTATCGCTTTCGCACCATTGAAGCAGGTAACCAAGCGGACGCGGATATCGGCAGTGACGGCGTCCTTCCGGAAATCACCGCGAACGGCTCCGACATCATCTTGGGCGTTCCGGGCCACAAGCACGAGTGCGTCATCCACAACGCGACCGATCGGCCGTTTGTCTTCGTCGTTGAGGACCGCAATTGGGCCAAGGACGCCCTAACCGGCGAAATCGTGATCGCCATGCCCGCGTTCCGGCTGCTCTGCCCCGAGCAGCTGTTGCGACCGGGCGACGACGTCGAGATCGGCCAAGTAGCGATCATGTTCACCGATCTTCAGGGCTCGACCAAGCTTTACGATGAACTTGGCGATTCTTCGGCGTATCGCCTCGTGCGCGATCACTTCGCTTTTCTGTCGGAGCGTGTGGCGCGGCATCGCGGCGCGGTCGTCAAAACCGTGGGCGACGCCGTGATGGCGGCGTTCAACGATCCAGCCGATGCTGTACGGGCGGTGCTCTCTATCCAGGATGAGGTCGCAAGCTTCAATCGCGGCCGCAGCGACGGCGGGGTCGTTCTAAAGCTTGGGCTGCATTGTGGCGCGTGCATTGTTGTCACTGTCGGCAACGTGCTCGATTATTTCGGCTCGACGGTGAATACCGCGTCGCGGCTCGAACACCAGTGCCACGGCGGGGAAGTAATCATATCCGAGGCGGTCTTGGCAGACTCCGAAGCGCGGGAGGCGCTAGCCGGCCGAACTGTGATGGACGACAGTGCGACGCTTCGCGGATTAAGCGAGCCGGTGCGTTTCGTGCGGTTGGCCGCCATGGCAATTTCGGGAAATGAACATGCCCCAGACCGGCGACATTTTTGACTATATCGTCATCGGCGCCGGAGCCGCGGGCTGCGTCATCGCCAATCGGCTATCAGCCGATCCGCGCCATCGCGTTCTGCTGCTCGAAGCAGGCGGACCAGACGATTACTTCTGGCTGAAGGTGCCGCTTGGCATCCCCTTTGTCCTCGGCAACCCGCGCTGCGACTGGCGGCTGCGCAGCGAGCCGGAGCCGCATCTCGGCGGGCGCGTCATCGAGGTGCCGCGCGGCAAGACGCTCGGCGGTTCGTCGTCGATCAATGGCATGGTCTATGTGCGCGGCCATGCACTCGATTTCGATGGCTGGCGCCAGCAAGGAAATGTCGGTCGGGGCTGGGACGATGTCTTGCCCTATTTCAAGCGGAGCGAAGACTATTTCCGCGGTGCGAGCGACACGCACGGTGTTGGCGGCGAATTGTCGGTGGTCGATCCGGGAGTTCGCTGGCCTGCGCTCGACGCCTACAAGGAGGCATGCATCGAAACCGGCATCCCGGCAGCTGCAGACTATAACGGCGGCGACAACGAAGGCGTCGCGTATTTCGAAGCTATGATCAGGAAAGGCCGCCGCTGCTCGGCCTCACAGGCGTTCCTCAGTCCGATCAGGGCGCGGCCTAATCTCGCAATCGTCACGCAGGCTCTCGTGGAGAGCCTCGACATGGAGGACTGTCATGTTACCGGTGTCCGCTATCGTGTTGGCGGTGAAGTGCGCGGCGCCCGAGCGGCAAGCGAAGTCGTTCTTACCGCCGGCGCCTTCGGCTCGCCCGCGATCCTGCAGATGTCCGGCGTCGGCCCGGCCGCGCTCTTGCGCGATCTGGGCATCGACGTCCGCCAGGATCTGCCCGGCGTGGGCGAGAATCTGCAAGATCACTGGATGCTCCGCATCCAGCACCGCCTGGAGAACACGATCACTTTAAGCGGCTGGATGAACTCGCCGTTCAGCAAGGCGGCGCTCGGCCTGCAGTATTTCCTGGCCCGGCGCGGCCCGTTGAGCGCGCAGCCGACGCTGCTAGCAGTGTTCGCGCGCACGCTGCCCGGCCTCGATATACCGGACGTGCAGATCCACGTATCGGCCGCGAGCTATGCGCATGTCGGCGGTCCGCTGCATCCGTTCCCGGGCATGACATCGTCGGCCTGCATCCTGCACCCAACGAGCCGCGGCCACGTGCGGATCCGCAGCGCGTCCGCGGCGGAGCCTCCGTCCATCCTGCACAATTTTCTGGAAACTGCGCACGATCAGGACATTGCCGTACGCGCAGTTGAGCTCGTGCGCCGCATTGTCGCGCAGCCAGCTATGCGACACTTTCGTCCGCAGGAATTGAGCCCTCAATCCAGCGTCGAAACGGCCGAGCAAGTCCTCGACTATGCGCGGCGCACGATCACAACCGTCTTCCACCCCGTCGGGACTTGCACCATGGGCCGCGGGCCACGAGCTGTTGTCGACGCGCGGCTCAAAGTGCACGGTATCGACGGACTACGCATCGCCGATGCGTCTATAATGCCAACGATCACCTCCGGCAACACCTGCGCTCCAGTCATCATGATCGGGGAAAAGGCGGCAGACATGATCGCTGCCGATCGCAAACTGGTCGCTGCCGCCTGAAGATCGCCGAGCCTGCTCCGGCTCTACAAAAGCTCGCCGGCAATCGTGTAGTCGTGCCGGTCTTCACGCCCGCCAACGCGCTTGGCCTCGACGTATCGCACCGATTATGCCGGCGCGATCACGCTCTACACCGCTGATTGGGTGGCGATGGTGACCAAGCGTTAGGCCGCGCCTCCGCAGCGCGAAGAATGGGAAACGCCTATGATCGCGGAGAGCGTCGAACACTGTCTGGTCGCCGCTGAATTGCAGCAATACTTTCTATTCGGCCTATCAGTCCGTCCAGTAGGACGCTGGCGCGCGAATGGCGCCAGCGCCGGCCGTTGTCGTCACTAGCTGGCTAGTTACGAACGCAGCGACGGAGCGCCGGGCTCCAGTGCCAGCCGACTCCGCAGCCGCCGGCGACGAGCGTGACGGCGTTGGACTGATAGATCTGCTTGGCAGCAACCGGCGCTGCTTGGGCCTGCCAGGTCATCATTGTGAACGCTGCAGCGGCAGCGAGAACAGCGAGCTTCGTCATCGATTATCTCTCCAGTGACGAGGCGGAATATCGCCCCACGCGGCGCAGATTAGCGCGGCGGAACGTGAATACAATGGGATTTACGGCGGTACTATGGGGTTGTCCGCGATTGCTGAACGCGCGTTCACATGCGCCGCGACGGCGGACTTTCTCGCGCGTCGCCCCAGTTGCTCAGCGCGCTCCCAGCATCATCGGTGGCAGGCAGCCGGCGAGTCGGCCCAGTGCTGATTCGGGGAGGATTGCAACGACGGTCGAGTGCCGGTTTGCAAAAGCTTGCAATGCGGCGACGCGTTTCTCCGGCATTGTGACGCATCCGGCTGTGCCGCTGCCCGGTCTCCTCCAGACATGGATAAAGATGCACGAACCCGCTTTGTTGGCCGCGTCCGTCGGGTAGTCGACCACTAACCCGCGGCGATAAAGCGGCGTCGCCCGCATACCTTCATTGCCGACCGATAGGCCAACGGCCCGCCGCGATGCGAACTTGTTATAGGCCGGAGACACCGGATCCTCGACGCACACGCTGTCGGAATCAAGCCGCAGATAATCCACAAGCGACGAGGCGGCAAAACCGAAAGGCCGGCCGACCCGATAGATGCCGGCTGGACTGCGGTCGTCGCCTTCAACCTTTATCGGTTCATTGTTGCTCGCCAAATGGCGAAACGCGCGGCTCCAGGCGACACCCTTCCTGCCGACCATCACCGTTTCGGCCGATTTGACAGAACGCCAATGGGCGTCCCCTCGCGGGCGCTCGAACAACCGCAGCGTTCCGGTCGACGAAGCTGCCGATGCGACGGTCACCAGGACGAGACGGCTCGCGTCCTGCATCAATGCTGGGCAGGTTTGCCCGAAGCTAGCTGAGGTAGTCAGGCACGTACAAAACAAGACAACAAATGCGGCACCCAGTCGCATGCTTATTCGCCCCCACCCAGATCGCCTCCCGGTTGACACGCAGCATATCAAATTCCGGGCAATCGGTGAGCCAAAATTGTGGCGCCAGTCACTTCAATTTCGCGTTGCGAACAAAGACCCGTGTACAATCTACTTTTCTGGAGAGAAACCAAAACAGGCGGTAAACTTAAATGTCGTCCTCTTATAAATGGACGCGACGTCAAACCATTGAGGCATTAAGCGGCTTCGCAGCGGTCGGTAGCTTACTGGCTGGCGGCGACGACGGACCAATAATCGCTGCCGCGGCCGGCGCCCCCGACGCCAAATGGCTGACGCTTCCGCCCACACCGACACTGCCCGATACGACGCGAAAGGGCATCGCGACCGTCAATGGTACCGACGTCTTCTATGCGCAATTCGGACAGGGCCCGCCGGTCCTGCTGCTGCACGGCGGGTTGGCCAACTCGAACTATTGGGGCCATCAAGTCGAGCACCTGGCTCGTCGTTTCTCAGTAATCGTCATGGACACGCGCGGCCACGGCAGAAGCCCGGTGATGTCGCGTGCCTTCGGCTACCGATTGTTTGCAGAAGACGCTGCGGGCCTTCTCGACTTTCTGAAGAT
>JBAUGC010000699.1:0-6593 GCA_049679485.1 Xanthobacteraceae bacterium | reverse complement strand
TCGTAATCCTGTTCGACCTTTTAGTTGTGGTCGCCTGCTTCGGTGTTCTCGTCCGCTACCTTGTCGCGCACGTGGGCAGCACAAGCAGTCTCGACCTCAATCGGCTCGTGGGCTGAAAATGACCGGCACGCTCCTCATTGTCATATTGATCGCGCCGGCGATTGCCGCGATAGGCTCCATGCTCATCCACGCCCCCCGCATTACCGAGGGTCTCAATCTCGCTGCCGGTATCGTCGTGTTCGCGGCTGCGGTCCCGCTGACAGTGTTGAGCGCCAACGGGCCTTACCACTACCTCGGCGAATACGTGGTCGTCGACATGACCGGCGCATGGGTGATGCTTTGCACCGCAATCGTCTACTTGCTCGCTTCGATTTACTCGATCGGCTACATGCGCCTGCTCGACGAAGACGACCGACTTTGGGGCTTCTATGCGCTCTTTTCCGGCTTCGCCCTGACGATCCTGTTGAGCTCGATCATGAACAATGCCGGTCTTTACTGGATCGCGATCGAACTGACCACGCTGGTGAGCACGTTCCTGGTCGGATTTGAGCGGGCGGCCGAAAGCATTGAGGCGGCCTGGAAGTACATCATCATTATTTCCGCCGGGATCAGCCTCGCCTTGCTCGGAACCGTGCTGTTCTACTGGTGCGGCAGTTTCGTGCTCGGCCCGACCTACGACATGACCTGGGACATCTTGCGCGCGGCAGCGCCCAAGATGAATCCCGCATTGGCCGCGCTAGCGTACTTGCTGGTGCTCGTCGGCTACGGGACCAAAGTCGGTCTCGCCCCGATGCATACGTGGTTGCCGGACGCGCACAGCGAAAGTCCGGCGCCGATCTCGGCAATGCTGTCGGGAGCGCTGCTCAACAGCGCCATGCTCGGCATTGTCCGCTACCTGAAGATCACGGACGCGGCGCAAAACGCTCATCTGGCCCGCACTTCGCTCGTGGCCTTTGGCGTTTTTTCGCTTCTGGTCGGCGCACTGTTTATCGTTCGGCAGAACGGCATCAAGCGGCTCATGGCCTATTCAAGCGTCGAGCATATGGGCGTGCTCGCGCTTGGTTTCGGCTTCGGCGGCCCGCTCGGCATCGCCGGTGCGCTCTACCACATGCTCAACCACTCGCTGAACAAGTCGCTGATGTTCTTCGGCGCCGGCAATGTGATGCGTAGCTATGGCTCGAAGGAAATCCGTAGCATCCGCAATGTCTGGACGCGCTTCCCGGTGCAGGGTGCGTTGTGGCTTGCGGGCGCCGCGGCCATTACCGGCGCACCGCCATTTGGCTTGTTTCTCAGCGAGCTTGTCATCCTGCGCGCCGGGTTTGAGCGCGGCTATGACTGGGCCGTCTATGTGATGGCGGTGCTGTTGATCGTCATCTTCATCGGCTTTCTCAATCATTTCCGCGCCATGTATTTCAATGCCGGCAATAGCGACAATAGCGCCGACGATCGCCCGAGCCCGATCAGCCGCTGGTGCGTGACCCCGATGTGGTTCGCTTTAGTGCCACTTCTGGTGTTCGGAGTCTGGTGGCCGAACGACCTGTGGGAGCACTTCATGGCGGCGGCCCGGCTGCTGACGGGGCCGACGCCATGATGGTATCCCCAGCGATATCGCTGCCTCCCGCGGAATTAAAGGATGCCGCTGGCGCGCTGCTCGCGTCCGGAGGTCGGATGCAAATGGCCTACGCCTGGTATCCCGAACCGGATCGGCTGGAATTGCGCTACGTCGCAAGCCCTACCGGTGCCGTGCCGTTTACGGTTTGGCGCTGCGACGCCAACAAGCCGATTCCGAGTCTAGCCAACATCGCACCGCTTTTGAGCTGGTACGAGCGCGAAATCACCGATTTGTTCGGTCTATCCTTTGACGATCATCCGCAACCGCATCGCCTGGTGCTGCACGATGGCGTCGAGCCAGGCAAACCACCATTCGACCCAGGCTATCCGCCGGATCGGCCGTTGCACATTGCATCAATCAAACAATCCATCCCGGAAGTTGGCGGCGCGGAGGCGGACGTGCAGCTCCTGCCCTTTGGCCCGGTCCGCGCGGACGTGTTCGAATCGGCGGAGTTTCTGTTCTTCTACGTCGGCGAAGCGATCATTCATTATCATCCGCGACTGTTCTTCAAACATCGAGGCATGGAGAAGCGGTTCGAGGCGCTCGAGCCGGAGCGCGGGGTAGTGTTGGCAGAGCGGGTTTCGGGCGTGGGCAGCGTCGCGCACGCCCTCGCTTATTGTCAGGCGGTCGAGGCCGCCTCGCAGTGCGCCGTTCCGCCGCGCGCGAAATTCCTGCGTTTGCTGCTGGCCGAGATGGAGCGCCTTTACAACCACCTGCACTATTTCGGCCATCTCTGTCACACCACGACGCTAAAGGTCGGCGAAGCCGAGGGCAAAATGCTTGAGGAGCAGGCCAAGCAACTCAACGCGCGCCTCACCGGCAGCCGCGTCCTGAGGAGCCTGCTTGCCCCCGGCGGCCTGCGGCGCGATTTGTCGCCGAAGCCCTGGCTCGGAACCGAACTTGCAGCTTTGCGCGAAAGATTTTCGCGTTACGCCGAGCACATGGAAAATACCGCGAGTCATCTCGATCGCCTGATCACAACGGGAAAGCTGGATCGCCGCTTGGCATTCGATCAGGGAGCGACCGGGCCGATCGAGCGGGCATCGGGCATCGACCGCGATTTAAGGCGCGACCACCCTTACGCCGCCTATGCGGAAATTTCGCCGACGGTCGCGGTCCGCGAGGCGGGTGATGCGCACGCGCGCGCGCAGGTGCGCATGGACGAGGTCGGCTCAAGCATCACGCTGATTGAGCGCGTGCTCGATGTGTTGCCTGACGGCCCGGTTTGCGCGGACTGTAAGATCGTTCCAAACAGCGAAGGCTTGGGCTTTACCGAATCGCCACGCGGCACGCTGTTCTACGCCGTACACATCGGCCGCGACGGCAAGCTCCTGCGAGTCAAAATAAAATCCCCGTCGTTTTCGAACTGGCGGGTATTTCCGTTCACCGTGCATGACAGCAACATGATGGACTACGCGATCAACGAGGCAAGCTTCGGCCTGACGATCGCCGGTTGCGATCGGTAGGAGCAAGCCATGCCGCAGTGGACCTTGTTGGGATTACTGGCGGGCAAACAGACGACGCCCTGGCCGCTGGTCGAGGGAACGGATGGCCAAACGGACTTTTTGGGCATGCCGCGTTACCGGCCCGAGCTGTGCACCGACGCGTGCAAAGCCTGCGCCGACATCTGTCCGACCAAGGCGATCACGATGCGAGCGTCGACCGAAGCAGGCGGCATGCTCGACGTCGATTATGGCCGCTGCGTTGTCTGCCAGCTCTGCACCGAGGCCTGCCCGACCGGAGCGATGAGCCCGTCGTCCGCCTGGGCCTTTGGCGCGCGGACGCGCGCCGACTTGATCTGGAAAGCCAATGCGCACTCCGTCCCCGCGACCGGAACAGAAACGCGTCGGGCATTTCGGCGCAGCCTGCATGTTCGCCACGTCGACGCCGGTTCATGCAACGGCTGCGAGTCGGAGCTGCAGGCCTTGAACAATCCGTTCTACAACCTGCACCGGCTTGGCATCTTCTTCACCGCCTCGCCGCGCTTCGCCGATCTTCTCCTGGTGACTGGACCGGTCACAAACGCGATGCTCGGCCCGCTGCGCACGACTTACGAAGCAATGGCTGAGCCGCGCTGGGTGCTCGCAGTCGGCACTTGTGCGGTCTCTGGCGGAATCGCTGAGGGCGGCTATGCGTCGGGCCACGGACTCGACGGCGTAATCCCGGTCGACGTCTATTTGCCGGGCTGCCCGCCCAACCCGGCCGCAATCATCCAGGCCTTGCTGATGTTTCTCGATCGAGCGCCGCAACGCGTAAAGGGAGGACAGCTTGTCGAATGATCTCCTGGTCGCGGCATTCCTCGCCTGGCTCGCCGCCGCGCTCCTGGCCCTCACCGGGCGCGGCTTGTTTCTTGGGCGCGCCTTGTTGTGTTTCGGAAGCGTGCTTGGAATTTGCGCCGCCGTTCTGGCGCTGCCTAATGGAACATTGGCCGCCGTGTTGCCGACGCAAGTCGCCGGAGCGGCGATATCCTTTCAACTAACTCCCGACGGTGCCTGGCTGCTTGGCTTTGGATTGGTTCCGGCGGCACTCGCCTGCGCGCTGGCGACGCCAGCAAAGCAAGGCCGCGCCGGCTGGCTATTCGGCGCCGCGATGAGCTTGATCGGGGCGCTCGGCGTTTTCGGCGTCCGCGACGGGGCGGCGTTTCTGATTGCCTGGGAGATCATGAGTTTTGGTGGCGCGGTAATGATCGTCAGCGAAAAGCTGTCGCCGGATGTCGGCCGTCCGGTCCTGTTCATGCTCGGGCTGTTGGAAATCGGTGCGGTCGCACTGGTCGTCGCAGTGCTGCTGCTTGCGGTCGCGGCGCACTCATTCGCCTTCGCGAGCTTTCGCGAAGGCGCCGGCACATTAGCGGTGCCGACGCTGGTCTTCATCGGCGTGCTGCTCGTCATCGGCTTTGGCGCCAAACTCGGACTGCTGCCGTTCTACGAGTGGTTCCCAAGCGCCTACGGCGCGGGCAGCGGCGCTTCCGGCGTGCTGATGTCAGGCGTGGTGCTCAATGCGGCATTCTACGGGTTGGCTCGCGGCCTGCTGGAATGGGCCGGTCAGGACCCCGGGGTGGCTGCCGGCCTTGGCATTTTTGTCATCATCGTTGCAGTGCTCAGCGCGATTCTCACGGCGCTCTACGCGTTCCAGCAGGAGGACTGGCGGACCCTGCTGAGCTTTTCGTCGGCGCAAAACGCTGCTATTGCCGTCGCGATGCTGGGGGCGGCCCTGATTTTCCGCGGCCACGGCAAACCTGAACTTGCGAGCCTGGCGTGGACGGTGTCGCTTCTGCACTTGGCGGGGCATACCCTCGCAAAAGGCGGCCTGTTCCTCACGGCCGACGGCGTCTATGGCGCGACCGGCCGATACCAGATCGTCCACACTGAACTGTTGCGCCATAGCTCATGGCTGTTCGGCTTGGGTGCGCTATTTGCGGCCATGAGCCTTGCCGCCATGCCGCCGCAGGCCGGCTTCGTCAGCGAGTGGTACATGTTCGAAACCGTGTTCCAGGGCTTCCGGCTCGATACGCTGCCGAGCCGGCTGGTGATGGCGCTCGCCGGCGCCGGCCTCGCGCTCACGGTCGCCGTCGCCTTTGCCACCTATGTCAAGGTTTTTGGTATCGGCTTGCTCGGGCGTTCGCCGCACAAATTTTCGCCAGTGCGGCCGGCTATCGGCGTTTCCGTGGGCCTGCTGGGATTAGGCGTATTGGCGCTTGCGGTTGGCATGCCGCGTTGGCTCGACGCGTTGCGCGTAGCCGTCACCAATGAATTCGGCACGCAGGCCGCGCGCGACATGCATGACGGCCTGTTGCTCGTGCCCCTGACCGCCAAATTCGCCTTCATTTCGCCGACCATGCTGGTCGTTGTCATGCCGCTCTTGGCCATACTGCCGATCGTCCTGGTGATGGTGAACCGACGCTATGCTGTTCGCCGTGTCGCGGTCTGGTACGGCGGGCTCGATCAGGATCCGGGGCGGGTGTCGACGACCGCGCTCACTTTCTCCAACGCGCTGCGGACGTTCTACAGCTTTGTCTATCGCCCGACCGAGCAGACGACGCGCGAAGCCAACGGAGTGCATTACTTCGTTCACAGGCTTGTATTCTCCAACGACGTGGCGCCCATTTTCGGCCCGTACCTGTTTGCGCCGGTGACCCGTGCCGTCTTTACCTTTGCCGACCGGTTCAAGGCATTACAGTCCGGGCACCTTAACTTTTACCTGGCGTTGATCGGAGCGCTATTGGTCGTCATTCTTGCACTGACGCTCTATTGATGCCGGCTGCTTCTGCGATGCGCGACCGACCACAACGACAAGCGCATCGGCTCTTCTCGAGGGAGGAACGAACTATGGGGACGCACTCAATCTTCGATATTGGAGATCAATGGCTCAATGGGACTCTATATTTGGGTGGCAATCGGCGGCGGTATCGGCGCGACCGGACGCTTCTGGTTATCGGGCGTGACCGCCCGGTTGATCGGCGAGACTTTCCCCTGGGGCACACTGCTCATCAACGTGACCGGCTCTTTCGTCATCGGCTTCTTCTTTGCGCTGACCGGCCCGAACGGAAGAGTCTATGTCGGCTCGACCGCCCGCCAGTTCGTGATGACCGGCATTTGCGGCGGTTACACCACCTTTTCGTCATTCAGCCTGCAAACACTTAACCTCGCCAGCGACGGAGAGTGGTTCCGAGCGGGCGCCAATGTCGGCCTGTCGTTGGTGCTGTGCCTGATCGCGGTGTGGGCCGGCGTCTTGCTCGCAACCGTGATTAACACGATGAAATGGACGTGATCATGCAAATCCCCCGCGATGCCGTCCTGCTTCGCATCTTCTTCGGCGAAGACGACAAATTTGAACATCTGCCGCTCCACGAGGCGATCGTGCTCAAGGCTCGTGAGATGAATCTCGGCGGCGCAACGGTGCTGCGCGGTCACGTCGGCTTTGGGCATTCGAGCCACATTCATACCACCAAGATTCTACGACTCTCTCAGGACTTGCCCGTGGT
>JBAUGC010000698.1:0-7516 GCA_049679485.1 Xanthobacteraceae bacterium | reverse complement strand
GTTGTTGTCTTCGCGGCCGGCGCCGCTGTGATCTATCTGAACATAGGCCGTTACGTTGATTTCGGGCGCAGCTGGCTCTCCGACTATAGCGTCGCTTGGCCGGTCGCCGCGGTGCCGGCCTGCATCGCGTTCCCGTTTGTGCGTGGCGCGACGACGCGCATCGTCTCGCTGATCGAGCGTCATTGATGCTCGCCGCACTCGATCTTGCCCGCCGTATCGAAGCCGGCAAGTTGACGCCGCGTGCGGTTGTCGAACTCTGCGCCGAAGCGATCGCGGCCAACGAGGCCAAGATCGGCGCGTTCGTGACGCTTGACCTCGATGCGGCGCGGCGCGCGGCCGATGAGCCTGGCCTCGCCGCGACACCGCTGTGCGGTCTGCCGGTCGGGATCAAGGACATCTACGACACCGCCGATCTGCCGACCCAATATGGCTCTCCGATTTATTCCGGATACCGCCCCCGCGCCGACTCGGCCGCGGTCGCGTTAGTTCGCCGCGCTGGCGGTTTGATCCTCGGCAAGACGGTGACGACCCAATTCGCCTTCATGGTGCCAGCCGGCACGCGCAACCCGCGTAATCTTGCGCACACGCCTGGTGGCTCGTCGTCCGGCTCGGCAGCGGCGGTCGCCGCCGGGATGGTGCCGATCGCGCTCGGCAGTCAAACCGCAGGTTCTGTGATCCGGCCGGCAGCTTTTTGCGGCGTCGCGGGCTTCAAGCCGTCGTATCGCCTGATCCCGACGGCCGGCATGAAATGTTTGGCCTGGCATCTCGATACCGTCGGCCTTTACGGAGCCGGAGTTGCCGATGTCGCTTTCGCCGCGGCTGGGATCACCGGCCGCGATTTGCGCGTTGATCGCACGGCGCCGGCGGCGCCGCGAATAGGCTTCGCCCGGACCCATCTCTGGCCGCAAGCAAGCGCCGCGATGCGGGCAGCGGTCGAAACTGCGGTCCGCGCGGCGCAGCGAGCCGGCGCTTCAGTGAGCGAACTGACGCTGCCGGCAGTTCTAGAAGAAGCTTACCGCGCTCAGTTCATCATTCAGGACTACGAGGCTTTTCGCGCGCTGGCCTTTGAGTATGACCGCCATCGTGACCAAGTGGCGCTGCCGTTGCGCGAGCACCTCGATGGCGCCGCGGCGATCAAAGTCGAAGACTACGATGCGGCACGCCGGACCGCCTCACGCGGGCGGCGGGCGCTTGCCGACGCCATGAGCGCGATAGACGTGATGCTGGTGCCGTCGGCGCCCGGCGCGGCGCCGCAGGGCCTTGGTTCGACGGGTGACGCGGCCTTCAACCGGCTGTGGACGCTGATGGGCGCGCCGTGCGTCAACGTCCCGGGACTCGACGATGGCGACTTGCCGCTCGGCGTTCAGATCGTCGGCCGCTTCGGCAGTGACCGCGAAGCCCTGCAGGCGGCGTTGTTTGTCGAACGCGCTATCGCGCAATCGTAGGATGCCCAGCCGCTATTCGGCGGCGCTCCGGACGGCGGCGAGCGGATCGTAATTGACGATGGGCGCCAGCCATCTCTCGGCTTCCGCAACAGTCCAATTTTTGCGCTTTGCGTAATCCTCGACCTGATCGCGTTCGATCTTGCCGACGCCGAAGTAATAGCTGTCGGGGTGGCTGAAATAGAAGCCGCACACTGAAGCTCCGGGCCACATGGCGAAGCTTTCGGTCAGCCGCGTGCCGGTATGTCGCTCACCGTCCAGCAGCGTGAACAGCGTCGCTTTTTCCGTATGATCGGGTTGCGCCGGATAGCCGGGTGCTGGACGGATGCCGCGATATCCTTCGGCGATCAAATCGCGACTGGCGAATTCCTCGTCCGGCGCGTAGGCCCAGAATTCCTTACGCACCCGCTGATGCAGATATTCGGCCAAGGCTTCCGCAAGCCGATCGGCGAGGGCTTTGGCCATGATCGCGGAATAGTCGTCGTTAGCGTGTTTGAAGCGTTCGACGACGGCTTCCTCGCCGATACCCGCGGTGACGGCGAAGGCGCCGATATAGTCCGCAAGCCCGCTCGCGCGCGGAGCGACGAAATCGGCGAGCGCGACGTTGGCGCGACCCTCCCGGCGCGGCAGCTGCTGGCGGAGCGTATGCAGAACGGCAATCGGCACGCTCCGCGCTTCGTTGTTGAACACCAGGATATCGTCGCCCTCGCTGTTCGCCGGCCACAGGCCGATCACGGCATTCGCCCGGAACCAGCCCTCGGCAACGATCCGCTGCAACATCTCCTGGGCGTCGGCGAACAGGCTGCGTGCGGCTTCGCCGACGTTAGCGTCGTCAAGGATCGCCGGGTACTTGCCGTTGAGTTCCCACGTCGCGAAGAACGGAGTCCAGTCGATGAAATCCGTGAGACCGGAAATCGGAATCTCGCGAAGCGGATGTGTGCCGAGTTGTAGCGGCACCGGAGGGACATAAATCCCGGACCAATTGAGCTTCAAAGCATTCTGACGGGCGTCGGCAAGCGGGAGGCGGTGCTTGGTCTCTTCGCTGCGGGCATGCGCTGCGGCAATGCGGGCATATTCAGCGCGGACTTCGCTGATGGTGCGCGCTCGCATTTCGGGCGAGAGCAACGCTGCGACCACGCCGACTGCACGGCTTGCATCATTGACATAGACAGTTTGCCCGCGCCGGTAGTTCGGGTGGATCTTGACCGCGGTGTGGACGCGGCTCGTGGTAGCGCCGCCGATCAGCAGCGGCACTTCGAAACCTTGCCGCTCCAGCTCAGACGCGACATGACACATTTCGTCCAGCGATGGCGTGATCAGGCCGGAAAGGCCGATGATGTCGGCGCGTTCGGAGATTGCCGCTTGCAGGATTTTCTCCGCCGGCACCATCACGCCGAGATCGACGATGTCGTAATTGTTGCAGGCAAGGACGACGCCGACGATGTTCTTGCCGATGTCATGCACGTCGCCTTTGACGGTGGCGAGCACGATCTTGCCGTTCGACGACGAATGGGTCCGGCCGTCCCTTTGTTGCTCCATGTAGGGCATCAAATGAGCGACGGCCTGCTTCATCACCCGCGCCGATTTCACGACCTGCGGCAGGAACATGCGGCCAGAGCCGAACAGATCGCCGACGACATTCATGCCATCCATGAGCGGACCTTCGATAACGGCGAGCGGGCGGGGCGCTTTCAGGCGCGCCTCTTCGACGTCGGCGGCGATGAAATCAGTGATGCCATGAACCAGTGCGTGCGACAGGCGTCGCTCAACCGGCCATTCGCGCCAGGCGAGATCGGCTTCCTTTTTCTCCTTGCCGTGCCCGCGGTAGCGCTGAGCGAGCGCAAGCAGTTGTTCGGCTGCGTCAGGGCGGCGGTTGAGCACAACGTCCTCGCACACCGTTCGCAATTCCGGATCGAGATCGTCATAGACTGCGATCTGACCGGCATTGACGATACCCATGTCCATCCCTGCGGCGATGGCGTGATAGAGAAAGACTGAGTGCATCGCCTCGCGGACCGGCTCATTGCCGCGAAATGAGAAAGACAGATTCGAAACGCCGCCGGAAATGTGGGTGTGCGGCAGGTTACGCCTGATCCAGCGCGCCGCTTCGATGAAGGCGACGCCGTAGCCGTTGTGCTCCTCCATTCCGGTCGCCACAGCGAAGATGTTCGGATCGAAGATGATGTCCTGCGGCGGAAAGCCGACCCGGTTGACCAGGATGTCGTAGGCGCGCGCGGCAACGGCAGTCTTGCGCTCGAGCGTGTCGGCTTGGCCGGTTTCATCGAACGCCATCACGACGACCGCGGCGCCATAGCGCCGGACAATCTCGGCGTGGCGGATGAAGGCCTCTTCGCCCTCCTTGAGTGAGATCGAGTTCACCACCGATTTGCCCTGCACGCATTTCAAGCCGGCCTCGATCACGGAGAACTTCGAGGAGTCGATCATCACCGGCACGCGGGCGATGTCCGGCTCAGCGGCAATGAGATTGAGAAACGTGGTCATCGCCTTCTCGGAATCGAGCAGGCCCTCGTCCATGTTGACGTCGAGAATTTGCGCACCGTTCTCCACCTGGTCACGGGCGACCGTCAGCGCGGCGGTGTAATCGCCGGCGGTGATCAGCTTTCGAAACCGCGCCGAACCGGTGACGTTGGTGCGTTCGCCGACATTCACGAACGGAATCGCCGGCGTCAGCGTGAAGGCCTCGAGGCCGGAGAGCCGCAAGCGCGGTGGGATCGCCGGGACGGGTCGCGGCTTCTTGCCTACGATGGCCGCGGCGATCGCCCGAATGTGATCTGGCGTGGTGCCGCAACAGCCGCCGACGATGTTGACGAGCCCCGCGGTAGCGAACTCGGCGAGCTGGCCGGCCATGGTCTGCGGGCTTTCATCGTAGTGGCCGAATTCGTTGGGCAAGCCGGCGTTGGGATAGGCGCAGATCAGCGTATCGGCGACCCGCCCCAGTTCGGCGATATGCGCCCGCATCTGGCTGGCGCCAAGCGCGCAATTCAGTCCGATTGAAAGCGGCAGAGCGTGGGCGACGGAATTCCAGAATGCCTCGGGCGTTTGTCCGGAGAGGAGCCGTCCGGCGCGATCGGTGATGGTGCCCGAAATCATCACCGGCAACGCAATGCCGCGCGCGTCCAAGACTTCGGCGCAAGCGAAGATCGCAGCCTTGGCGTTGAGTGTGTCGAAGATCGTTTCGATCAGGAGAATGTCGACGCCGCCGTCAATCAGGCCGCCAACCTGCTCGGCATATGCGACGCGCAGCTCGTCAAAGGTGACGGCGCGAAAGCTCGGATTCAACACATCCGGCGAGATCGACGCGGTGCGGTTGGTTGGACCGATGGCGCCGGCGACGAAACGCGGCCGGCCGTCCTCGCCCTCCGCGACGCTGGCGGCTTCGCGCGCCAGCCGGGCGCCTTCCACGTTCAGTTCGCGAGCGATCTCCGCCATGCCGTAGTCGGCTTGGGCGATCCGGGTCGACGAGAATGTGTTCGTCGAGACGATGTCGGCGCCGGCGCGGAAATAGGCGAGGTGGATTGCACGTACCGAATCAGGGCGGCTGAGATTGAGGAGATCGTTGTTGCCGCGCACCTCGCGATTCCAGGCGTCGAAACGGGCGCCGCGATAACCTTCTTCGTCGAGCCCGAGCGCCTGGATCATGGTGCCCATGGCGCCGTCAAGGACGAGAATTCGCTCAGCCGCGAGTAGCCGAAGCGTCGTTTCTCGTGTCAGTTCGGTCACCGACGGGTTCACCATTGACTTCAAGCTCGTTCGTTTTCGACATCAGAAAGAGCGCCCGCGGATTGCTCTTTGCCTGGACGCAACCCGAGCAAATGACAGATCGCATAGACCAGATCGGCACGATTCATGGTGTAGAAGTGAAAGTCGGTGACGCCGTGGTCGACCAGATCGAGCACCTGCTCGGCGGCGACCGCGGCGGCGATCAACTTCCGTGTCGACGCATCGTCATCAAGGCCGTCGAAACGCGCAGCGAGCCAGCCGGGGACCGAAGCACCGGCGCGGGCCGCGAAGCTTTTAGTTTGCTTGAAATTTTGCACCGGGAGAATGCCAGGCACGATCGGGATGTTGATGCCGGCTGCCTGCACGCGATCGAGGTAGCGGAGATAAAGGCTGTTCTCGAAAAAGAACTGGGTGATCGCGCGCGTTGCACCGGCATCCACTTTGGCCTTGAGCATGTCGATGTCGGCGGCGACGCTGGCACTGTCGGGGTGCTTTTCCGGATAAGCGGAAACCGAAACCTCGATCTCGGCGATGCGCTTGATCCCGGCGACGAGATCGGCGGCATTGCGATAGCCGCCCGGGTGCGGCGCATAACTGTCGCCAATACCGCCAAGCGGATCGCCGCGCAGCGCGACGATGTGGCGTACGCCTGCCTGTGCATATGCCTCGATCACCCCATCGACCTCGGTGCGGGTGGCGGCGACGCAGGTCAGATGGGCCGCCGGCGTCAACATTGTCTCAGTGAGAATGCGCTTGACCGTCGCGTGGGTGCGCTCGCGCGTTGACCCGCCGGCGCCGTAGGTGACGGAAACGAAGTGCGGCAGAAGCGGCGCGAGGCGGCCGATCGCTTCCCAAAGACTGCGCTCCATGTCGGCAGTCTTGGGCGGAAAAAATTCAAACGAGACGCGGATGGCGCGCTCCGGGCTCGTGTGCGTGAAGCGGCTCAACCGGCTGTCCATTAGGCCACCTCGCGCGACTCTTGTATGGCGATTGCAATACGCGGATCGCGCCCCAGCCAAAGTGAAACCGCGATTTTGCCCTCCGGTCCCGGCGGCAGCGTTTGCTGGCGGACGAAATCTAGTCCGGCAGCTTCGAGCCACTGCGTCACGGTCTCGGCGGCGAAGCCAAGGCGGCGATGCGCGAGAACGTCGCGCAGGAATTCGAGATCGTGCGGTGCAATATCAATCACTAGCAGGCGTCCCCCCGGACGCAGCACCCGCGCGGCTTCACGGATCGCGCGACCGCTGTCGTCGAGGAAGTGCAGAACCTGATGAATAATGACGACGTCGAATGAATCTCGTGGCAAGGCGAGATCGTAAATGTCGCCGTAGCGCACGCTGCAGTTCTTGAGACCGGCGCGGTCGAGATGCTCGCGGGCCAGCGCCAGCATGTCCAACGACAGATCGAGGCCGAGGCCGCGCTCAATTTTGCCGGCGAAAAGCTCAAGCATGCGCCCGGTGCCGGTGCCGAGATCGAGTAGCGAGCGCATTGGCGCATCGTCGAGCGCCGTGCAAATCGCCTCCTCGACTGCAGCTTCGGCGACGTGCAGTTTGCGGATGCGATCCCACTCGGCGGCGTGGCGACGGAAATAGTTCTGTGCCGCCGCGGTACGGGCAGCCCGGACGGCGGCCAGCCGCTCGCGATCGCGCGCAATGACCGGATCGTTCGGGTCGAGGCGCGCAATAAGGGCCCGGGCAATGTCGGCGGCGCCACCGCGCTCACCCAGGCGAAAAAACGCCCATGATCCTTCGCGATGCCGCTCCACCAGCCCGGCTTCGGCTAGAAGCCGCAAATGGCGCGAAAGCCGTGGTTGCGATTGGCGCAGGATAGCTGTGAGATCGGTGACGGTCAGCTCAGCCTCGGCAATCAGCATCAGCAGTCGCAGCCGGGTTGCTTCCGCCGCGGCCTTGAGCGTTGCTGTAAGGGCTGAAAAGCCGAGTTGGGCAACATCCATCTAGCAAGCCTTATGGTGCATTTCATCGCGACATAAAGATATCTTTATGTGGCCAAGTTGGCAAGGCTTGTTGGGATAAATCCCACAACGGATAGAAAGCGGCTGGCTTGCGAAGGGCTTGGCGCGCCGGCAAGCAGAGTGCAAATCTCCGCTCATGTCTGAAGTCAAAGCTAGCAACGAAAGCGACCTGCGCGAGGGCGAAATCGCAGTCAAGCTGCCGGACCGGTTTGACGCTTCGCTCTACTTCATCGGGCGCATTCGCACGCCGTGGAAACGGCGTGAAGACTGCCCGAAGAATCCGCGCGAAACCGACGCAGAATGCACAATCGTGCTCGATCCGCGCTGGCTCGAGGGGCTTTCCGGCCTCGAAACCGTCAGC
>JBAUGC010000697.1:0-9199 GCA_049679485.1 Xanthobacteraceae bacterium | reverse complement strand
ATGCGGGACCTTAATGCAATCCGCGATTGGCAATCTCACGTCAGGCAAACCGGAGCAGCGCAAATCGCGGCTTTGTCGCGCTAAGCCTCTTTCGGCTTTTTCGGCTGTGGCTTATGTTTTGCGATCGCTCGCAGCACTTCCTGAAATCGTCCACTGTTATCATCCGCTGGCACTACCTGTGCCGGCGAATAGCGGCGATCCTTGTATTTTTCAGGTGATCAATTCAACGAGCCCTTGGAGCTATGGTAGACGCGCCCTCGGGAATAATCCCCACGTTATGAGGGGTTGTGCGGCCTTGCATTTTCAAATACTTAGTGATCCTCAGCCCATACTGCGCTCCCACACGGCTTGACAGCCACAAGATGTGGTAGAACAGGTGCGGTCGGCCTCAATATGAAGTGATTCGCGGAATCGAGGAATCACAATGGCTGAGAGCAAGATCGGATACAGGTCGATGAATTTTGGCCGGCAAGATGATTTGCGGGGTCCCGCTTTCAAGCATATTGCGGAGGCACACGATACAAACGTGGCGTCAAAGATTGACAACGCGAAGTGGTATGACGCTATCATCAAAAATTCCAAACGCTTCAATCTAATCCACGAGCGCCTCATCAAGGACTAAACAGTCTGACGGCGCCCTAGCTGACTAGTATGGCGCCAGAAGAACCGATCCGAAGACGCGATCGTGAGCAACGAGCAACAACTATAGCTCGATGTGTGTCTGAATCTGTCGATTTCATCAATGGCCTATCTCCCGATGCCGTGGCGCCACATCCCGCCGCGGGCGTTGCTGTCGCGAATTGCTATTTTCTTCTTTCGGACGCTTATAAACGACACCGAGGAATGCAAGATAGCCGTACCCATAAATACAAGGTCGCTGCTCTTACAGCCGCGACAATAATGGCACTAAGGCCAATTCGGATTTCCAGTGCTGTCGTCGTTTCAACTCAGGTCGCGTTTGCCAATCAACAATGTGCGATGCGGGCTACTCAAGCCCTGCTTGGACTTGATCTGGAGCGGCTAGATGGAGACTTCATTAGACGACTTTATGCGTCTGTCTTAGACCGAATTGAACTGCCATGTTTGGCAAAATATCTTGCGGCCTTTGAAACTGCTTTCACGCCACCGCGCCAAGTTACGTTTGCGGAAGTTGAAAATGCACTACCGTTCGACCACCATAATGATCTTGTACTAAACGCCGAAGAACTTGCTTCCATAGAAGGTTTAACTAATCAATTTGCGACTCTTGAAGCCGCCTACGGACATCCATTCCTGCGAATCTTATTTGGATGGGCGCGGTGGTGGAGTTAATCGTCTTTGTTCTGTTTTGATGGCGCCCCAGACGGCTTATGTTTTCCGATTTTCCGTAGCGTCTCCTTAAACCGCTCATCGGACTTATCCGCGCCTAGTTCGCGCGCCGCCTTGCGGAAGGCGCGAATCTGGTCAGAATCTCGCGTTCGCGTTGTGTCTGTTTTGGTCGCCATGACGATCTATCGCCTTTATGTAGATGAAGTCGGCAACGACGACGTGGGCCACGTCGAAGACGAGCGTCATCGTTATTTGAGCCTATCTGGCGTCGCAATGGATCAAGATTACGCCCGCGATCATGCAACGCCTGCGCTAAACACCCTCAAGGCAATTCTCAAACACGACCCAGACCGACAAGTCATTTTACACCGAAAAGACATCATGAACAAACGAGGCGTTTTCGGATGCCTCAGTGACGCTGCCATTTGCGCGGCGTTCGACGCTGGTATGGAAAAGTTCCTGACCGAAATGCAATACACCGTAATCACGGTCGTGATCGATAAATTGATGATGCTCAAGCAAGAGCATTGGACGGAAAAACATCCATACCACTACTTGATGAAAATCCTGGTTGAAAAGTACGCCCAATGGCTGGAACGGAAAAGGTCTGTTGGTGACATCATGCCGGAAATGAGAAGGGGGAAAAAAGATGCGGCGCTTCAACGCGCTTTTAATTCAGTGCGAATTTGGGGTTCAGATTACGTGAATGCGAAAAGGATCAAAGCTGCAATCCCGGCTCAGCAACTCAAATTCAGGTCTAAAGAACACAACATCACTGGATTGCAAATTTGCGACCTCATCGCGCATCCGAGTCACGTTGATGTCCGCCAAGTGGAAGGACATGACATACAGCCCGGTCCTTTTGGACGGCGAATAATTCCTATCCTGACCGGCCAAAAATATGATCGATCGCCTTGGAACGGAATTATCAGAGGTTACGGGCGAAAGTATCTCCCCTAAACACAAAGGCGGCGCTTGCGCGCCGCCCGATGGGTTGATGTACCATCCGCTACCACCCGCGTTGCCGCAGTGGATTAACCCATATATAACAGATTCAGCATGGAATCTCAATGGGTTACTAACTCATTGACTATGCAGGCGTTTCCGATTCGTTCGCGTCAAGTACTTTTTTCAAGCTGATTCGAAATCAAATTCTAGTTGCACGCCTTCCGCGAGCCGTTTTGCCTGCTTGCGCTGGCGACTACTCGGCTGCGGTGACGTCAGGATTTCGATAGGTCAATCGCTTGCCGACCACGCCTTTAAGCGCCTTAGTCGCTCGCGCTCCGTCGTCAACGCCGAGCGCAACGCGGTTCGAATAGCGGAAATCAAACTCCGCTAGATAGCGGTGTAGATGTTTTTCGCCGCAGTGCTGATAGACGCCCTTCATTCCGCGTTTAAAAATTGAGTAGTAGCCTTCCACCGTGTTGGTGTGGATTTCGCCGTCAACGTACACTTCCTTTTCGTGATGCACTTGGCCGCTGCCCGGCGCGTATTCCTTGCGGACCTTGCGATAGTGCAGCGCGGCGTCGGTCATCAATTTGCTTTCGCGGCGAATGTTCGCACGAACAATCGGCACAATGTCGCCAATCGAATGGCCATCGGTGTGGAACGAGCGCGCGGAACCGCCACGCTCGACTAGCGTCACCACCATGTTCTTGTTGTGATAGCCAGTCTTATCGATCTTGTGGCCCTTCTGGCGGCCGATATAAGTTTCGTCCACCTCGACAATGCCGCCAGCGCCGTCCATGGGCGAGAGAGTGCCGTCACGCATGGCCTCACGGATGCGATGCGACAGGAACCACGCGGCCTTGTACGTGATCCCTAGCACGCGATGTAGCTGGTGCGAGGAAATGCCCTTTTTGGAGCAGCAAAGCAGGTAGACGGCCTGTAGCATCTTGTGGAGCGGGATACGGCCATGCTCGAAAACGGTTCCGACCTTAACCGTAAACTGCTTGCGGCAGTCGTTGCATTTCCAAAGGCCAATCCGAGCCTGCCGCTTGCCCTCGCCATTCCGGCCACCAAGCTTGGTTGCCCGGCCGATCACGCCGCAATGGGGGCAAACCGCGCCATCCGGCCAAAGGGTAGCCTCTAGGTACTCAAAGGCGGCCTGTTCGGTGTGGAAGGCGTTTTTCGTTAGTTTCGAGAGGGTCGGCATGGCTGTTCTCCAGTAAAATCAGCCTACTACATCTCGGCATGGTTTGCAAGAGATATAATCGCCCGGCGGCGGCATCGAGGGCGCGGCGGGCGCTCGGCAAATCCTTGGCAGACCGCTGAAAGACGTGGTGCAGTCTATCGAATATATTGAGACGGACCTGTCCGCCCTTCTCCGCCGCTGCCGCGGCGTAACGCCGGGCATCGTCGAGCAGTAGTTCGTTCGTTCCTACCTCGATCGCGAGCGGGCGCAATTTTTTCGGAACGGAATAGAGCGGTGATGCCCGACCATCCTTAGGATCAGCAGCACCAAGATACGTGGCCGCCGAGCCTGCGAGGACTTCGCGCCAGCACAGATTGCTCGATTTGACGCTGGTCTTGGGACAAAGCGTGCCGGGTCTCGATTAGTCTGGTTTTATCCGTGGTGGTCATAGTCGCTCTCCATTCATTGCAAGACGCAGTCGGGCCGACGACCGAAGGTCATGTGACATTTCTTGTTCAGCGACGTGCTGACTAACAGATCACGAAGGCCGACAACGCCTAACTGTCCGGGCTTCCCGCGCGCCGATAGACCCGGGTGTGGACAGACGTTAGGTTCAAGGCTTGGCGGGCCGAAATAAGCCGGGAGGAATCTTGCAATCGATCACCGATCCTTTCCGCGAGCTGACGCGCAAGCGCGACTTTTACGCGGGCGGACTCATGTTGCTCATTGGTCTCGGTGTTGCGCTCAAAGGTTGGTCCTCCTATCGGCTGGGCACGCTGATGCACATGGGCCCCGGCTTCTTGCCGACGGCGCTCGGCGTGATCCTGGCGCTGATCGGGATCGCGATTGCCGGTGCAGCTACGTCGGCGGGCGGACCGGAACGCGAGTCCGACGAGCGCATTTTGCCCGAACATCCGCAATGGTGGGGCTGGTTCTGCATTCTGGGTGGGCCGGCGCTCTTTATCCTCTTTGGCCGCTACTTTGGACTGATGCCCGGCACATTCGCATGCGTCTTCGTTGCCGCGCTCGGTGACCGCGCCGCGACGTTGAAGAGTTCGCTGGTCCTTGCGCTGATCGTGACGGTGTTCGGCGTCGGGCTGTTCTCTTATTTCTTGCAGATTCCAATGCCTGTGCTGACGTGGAAGGGCGGCCTGTGATTGCAACCGCACTCACAGACCTCTGGTACGGGTTCGGCGTCGCGCTCGAGCCGCATAATCTGATGTGGTGCTTCATCGGTGTGCTGGTGGGCAACATGGTCGGCGTGCTGCCCGGCATGGGGCCGCTCGCTACAATTTCCATCCTGCTGCCGCTGACGTTCGGAATTCCGCCGGTCGGCGCTGTGCTGATGCTGGCCGGAGTGATGTACGGCGCTCAGTATGGCGGGGCGATCTGCTCGATCCTGCTCAACTTGCCATGCCATCCGCCGCACGCGGTGACCTGCCTTGACGGTTTCCCCCTGACCCAACAGGGGCGCGGAGGTGTGGCGCTGGGCATCACGGTGTTGGCCTCGTTCGTCGGTGCGTCCTGGGGCATCACCGAAATGGTCTTTCTTTCGCCCCTGCTGGTGAAGGCGGCACTGGAGTTCGGACCAGCCGAGGTCTGCTCGCTGATGCTGCTCGGCTTGCTCGCCGGCTCGACACTGGCGCGCGGCTCGCCGCTCAAGGGCGTGGCGATGACGGTGCTGGGGCTCATTCTCGGCTGCGTCGGCACCGATCTTGAACTCGGCTCGGAGCGCTACACCTTCGGGTTGACCGAACTCGACGACGGCATTGCGCTGGTCGCACTGGCGCTCGGCCTGTTCGGCATTGCCGAGTTCATGAACAGCATCAATCAAGTCGCGCCCATCAGTACCCGATACACCCATGTCCGCCTGCGCGACCTGCGGCCGACCAAGGCCGATCTCAAGCTGTCGATCTTCCCGATGCTGCGCGGAACGCTGGTCGGAAGCCTTTGCTCGCTCATTCCCGGAACCGGGCCAACCATCGCCTCGTTCGTCGCTTATGCGACTGAAAAGCGGGTTTCAAAAACGCCGGAACGGTTCGGCACCGGAGCGCTCGAAGGCGTGGCCTGCCCCGAGGCCGCGACGCATTCGTCGGTGCAGGGCGATTTCATCCCCACCATGAGCCTTGGCATTCCCGGTGATGCGGTGATGGCGCTGCTGCTCGGCGCGCTGATGATCCACGGCATAGTGCCCGGGCCGCAGCTCATCTCGCAGCATGCCGACATCTTCTGGGGTCTGGTTGCGAGTTTCTGGATCGGCAACATTCTGCTGGTGCTACTGAACGTGCCGCTGATCGGCATCTGGGTGAAGATGCTGGCGATCCCGTATCGCTATCTTTACCCAAGCGCGCTGTTTTTCGTCTGTATCGGCGTATACGCCGCCAACAATGACATGTTCCAGGTCGGCGAGGTGATTGTCATCGGCGCGTTCGGCTATTTGCTGCTGCGGCTTGGCTTTCACCCGGCGCCGATTCTGCTCGGCTTTGTGCTCGGACCGCGGTTCGAGGAAAACTTCCGCCGCGCCATGCTGATTTCCCGCGGCGATCTTGGCGTGTTCGTTGAACGTCCGATCAGCGCCGTATTCGTCGCGCTGTGCGTGGCGCTGGTCGGCATGCAGATTTATTTCCGCCTGCGCGGGGCGAAAGCTGACCTTGAGCCCGCCGTCGAGAATGCCGGTGTTGCGGATTTCGCTGCCAACCAATTGACGCAGCATGCGCCGGTGCGGCCGGCGGAATAATGTTCTTGCGGGTGAAATGATGTTTGCTTTACCGCGATACCTTCTGGTGCTCGGAGCAGTGCTCGCCGGTCTCGCGGTCGCCGATGCGCAACAATTTCCGTCAAAGACCATTACGCTGATTGTCCCGGCGGCGCCCGGCGGGGTTACCGACCTCCTCGCCCGCGCGCTGGGCCAGCGGTTCAGAGAAAGTTTCGGCCAGCCGGTCGTGGTCGAAAACCGGCCGGGGGCCAGCAACCAGATTGCCGCCGAGTATGTCGCGCGTTCGTCGGCTGACGGCTACACGCTGCTGGTCAGCCCGGAAGCGACGGTCGTCATCAATCCCTTTCTGTTCGGCAAGCTTCATTACGATGCGGCTAAGGATTTCGTGCCGGTTTCAGGCGTGGTCAAGATTCATCAGGCCCTGGTCACCAATCCATCCGTACCAGCGCACAACGTTGCCGATTTGATCGCGCTGGCAAAAAAGCAGCCGGGCGCGCTCAACTACGGAACCTACGGCGTCGGTTCGACCGGGCATCTGAATATGGAGATGTTCGAAGCCAGGGCCGCGGTGCAATTGGTGGCCATACACTATAAAGGCGCGACACCGGCCCTGACCGATGTCATCGCCGGACACATCCAGACGATGTTCATCAGCGTCGGCAGCGCCGTCCAGCCCTGGAAAGCCGGCGAGATCAATTTGCTGGCGGTCGGCAGCAGGGAGCGGCTGGCAAGTCTTCCCGATATCCCGACGATCGCCGAGGGCGGCTTGCCCGGTTTCGAGGCGGCGTCGTGGTTCGGGCTGTTTGCGCCGGCCGGCACGCCGCCCGCAATCGTCGCTCAGCTCAATACGCAAACGCAACGGGTTCTGGCCGAGCCGGAATTTCGTGCCGCCGTGCTCGATCCGCAGTTCTTCGAGCCGATGACGGGCTCGCCCCAGGACTTCGCCGCTTTCATCAAGTCTGACGCCGAAAAATGGCGGCGCCTGATCCGGCTCGCGAATGTTAAGGTTGAATAAGCGGCATTGCCGCGCCGTCCCTTGGTAACGCGACGAGGTTCTCCGCCATGTCTGCAAAAGACGACACGCCTGCCGATCTCGCGGCATTTCGCGACAGCTACGTCAAACTGTTCGGCACGTTGCCGCCGCTGCCGGCGGCGCGGTTCGAGTTTTCGGGAAAGATCAATCCCGAGTTCCTGCGGCGGGCGGAAGCGCTCCGCGCGCATGCCTTCTATTCGAATGTGTTCGACGTCAAGATGACGAACCTCATCCTGTTCGGCATGCTGCTGGTCGAGCACAATCCCGCTGCGCAGATGCACGCGTTGGCGGCGCGCCGTGCCGGCGCCAGCTGGGAGGAGCTGCACAAGGTCATTGAGCTCGCTTCCACTACCGGCGCGCTAGGCCCGGCTAATCAAGGCAGCGCGATGCTCAAGACACTGCACGACGGGGAAGCCCGCTGAACCTTGGATCAATGCAACGCGGCGCGTGTTGCGGCCGCGGACTGAATATGGAGAATGGTTCTTCATAGGGAGAAACTCGGCGCTATACGGAAGGGGTGAATCATGCGTTTGATCAAATCGCGGTTCCTTCATGATTTCTCGGCGCGATCAGTCGCTGCGGCGGCAGCGATCGTCTGCACAGCTCTGCTTGGCGCATCGAGCGCAATGGCCCAAGGATTGCCGCCGCTCGCGAAAGGGCTCAATCCGGCCCAGACCGCATTGATCTTGATTGACTTTCAATACCCATTCACCAGTCCGGATGGCGCAAATCATCGTGCTGTCAAAAAGGAACTTGAAGAAAAGCACCTGCTCGACAGGACCGTCGAACTGGTGAAGAAGGCCCGAAGCCTCGGCGTGTTGGTGGTGCACGTCACCGAGGGCTACACCAGCGATTACCGCGAGGTCGACGCGACCAATCCGGGCGGCTTCCACCGCGGTCAAATCCTGCGCCAGGCCTGGAGGGTCGGCACCAAGGAGACCTCGTATTATCCACCGCTGATGCCGGGGGAAGGCGACAAGGATCTTTTCCCGGCGCCGCGCAATCAAATCAGTGCGTTCGGCGGCACCGGCCTGAATGAGATTTTGCGGTCGAAGGGCATCAAGAACGTCGCGGTCGGCGGCTTTACGACCGACGTGTGCGTCTACGCCACTGTCACCAGCGCCTTCGACCTGGGCTACCACGTCTATGCGCTGCGCGACGCCATGGCCGGATATTTCCCGGAGCAGTCCGAGATGATGCTCAAGAACACGTATCCGATGTGGTCGAAGGTGATCAGCAACGACGATTGGCTCGCCATGCTCGAACGCAGCGACGCCACACGCTAGCGCGCCGGCAGTTCAATTTCAGTTCGGGATGGACACCTTGGCAGCGCAAACCTTGCGGGATCGGCGGTGGCTGTTGCTGGGTCTCGGCTCTCTGCCGACGCTCGCAGCCGTCAGTCGCGCGCCCGCAGCAGGTGCACCGCCATTAGCCGTCATCGATCAAAAGGGGCTGGGCGAGCCCTGGTCGGCCGCCGAGTTCAACTTCGAACTCGAGGGTGAGCAGGCGCCGGGCATCGTCATCAAGCTGCCAGGCGAACGCTGGTACGCCTCAAGCCTGATCTGTCCGCACGCCAAGTGCGTCGCCAGATACTTTCGCGATGTAGCCATGGCGCAGGATACTTTCGACGTTGCCGCCAAAACTCCCGTGATCGGCTGCCCGTGCCATTTCAGCGTCTTTGACGTCGCCAACGGCGGCAAGGTCATTTCTGGCCCGGCACCGAACCCGCCACAGCAGCTTACCGTCGAAGTGCGGGACGGAAAGGTATTTGTCAGCAAATAGACCGACGGGCCGTACCGGGTACGCACCGGCTTAACGCAATAATCTGAGCGCGTCCTCGGCTAGCCGACCGGCTGAGTGCCGACATAGGCGGCAATGACCGCTGGGTTGTTCAACACGTCGGCGGCTGAGCCGACGCCGAGCGTGCGGCCGTAATCGAGTACGTGGATGCGGTCGGCGAGATCAGCCACCATTTGCATGTCGTGCTCGATCCAGATCATGGCGAGGC
>JBAUGC010000696.1:0-3269 GCA_049679485.1 Xanthobacteraceae bacterium | reverse complement strand
ACGATAGGCGTTCTGGGCAGGTATTTTGTCGATCTCGGGTTTTGTGCTGCCGGAATGTTCCTGAAATTCGTTGGGAGTCGCTGTATTGGGTTCGGGCTTTGGCATGATGCGCACCACTACTAGAGGGCTAACTCTTCTTTTCACCTGTAAGCTACCGCAATTCTAGAAGCCCTGCCATAGCCCGCTGGTGCCGAAGGAGGACGGTGCTGAGGTTTCGGCAGACGAGCTAAGTGCGCGCAGCGTGCTGCGTTGCACCGAAGTCTCGCATCAAAGTGACCTTGTGGGTCATTGCTTCACTTCTGGGATGTCCGAGTCGTGTCCGCTTGGCGTCAGCCTCTGCGTTTGTCAGATTAAGGTCTAAATAATGGGGCTAATACTGCTGGTCGCCTGATTTGCTGCCTATTGAATGCCTTAACGCACGATGGGAGTGGCAACCGGAGAGACAAAAAGCGATAACAAGCACTGCAAGGCGAAGGCCTCGGCGGCTAACAATACATAGCACCGAGGCCCCGCGGCCGGAACGCCTTACGGCTTTGGGAGGCCCCGACCGCAACAGCGGCAGCCGCGTTGCGCACGCGGCTGCCGAATTCCCTACCATGCGTTTGCGATAAAACTTTTCCCCACCCGACAATAAAATGTTGAACCCGATAACGGCGCGGGGTGGACGTATTCAGGTCTAAATCTAGGCAATTTCCGCGCCGGACAATCTTGACGCAACCTCGCCCTCATACGCTCAAAGGACTGGCGGGGCGCCCGTTCAACCCAACCCGAATCGCGCCGCCAGCACGCGCAGCGAATATTCCAGCGCGGGACGAGCGCTTGGCCGCGACCCGGCGCAGCATGCCCGCCTCTGGAGCTTCCGACGATGCTCCGCTAGAGCGGCGGTGTGTTGCAAGAAGACCGACCGACTCCCACACCTCATAGCGGCGGGTAGAACACCGTTGGGGCAGCTTCGGAAATAATGTCGGGTGCCACCGGGATGGTCGCTAGACGGTGAATCTCACGTTCGGGGCGCGTTCAGCGCCTAGGGCGAGTCCGATCGCGATTGGGAGGGTGACTGCGCCACGGGCCGCGGCGGAGGCACTGGCAGCGACTGCGCAGGCGATATGCCCACGGGTGGCTTCGGTCGCTTGCGCGGCTGATCCAAGAGCGCCTGGGGCCGAGATGCCATCTTCTGTCTGATTTCCTGCTCGGCCGTTTGCAGCGCGGCGATGTTCTCGGCCATTTGTTCTTGCTTGACTGCGAGCTGCTCTAAGGTTCGCCGCATTCCGGCGAGATCGTGCGCCATGGGCTCAAGCTGAGCTAACTCAGGCGCAGTTGTGGCAGCGGCGGGTGCTGTTGCCTGAGGCATCGGCGCTGATTGCGGAACTGCTGCATTTTGCGCCGATTCCTGGCCGGAGCGCGTCAACGTCGTCGTTGAGACCCAGCGTAGCCACGGAACCTGAGTGCTCAGCATCTCCCTTGCAGTGTCACCATACGACTGCCAGGCAAGCGTGGCACAAACGCCGATCAGAACGGCAATCAAAAAACGGGCAAGCGCCCCAAATATTCGCCTGACAATCGATGGCCTGCCGCTCGCGAGATGCCCGTTATTGAAACTGCTGGAATGAGGCTCCACGGCCTCCGGCCACTCCGGCGCAAGCGAGGCGGAATAGCGGCGCTGATCGTCCACGTATGCACTTTGCATTTCACGACCTCACTCGACACTCCGGGAACATTGGTTCTCAAGGGAGTGCCAAATATACCTATCCTATGTGTTTGAAACGGGGCACGGTAGCTTTGGTCAGGACAGGACTGCAACAAAATAGCTTCAGCCGACGAGCATTCGCCGCAGGCGCCGATTTCTACGATGCTAGGTTCGGACTTAAATGAGAAAATTGACTACGTTGGTGGCCGACGAGGTGATCGAGTAGTTCAGCCGTTTTTGATACAGTGCGAATGGCAACCACAGCGATGTCTGCGCAATTTCCGCTTTGACCGAAACCGGACGACGATGGCCTGCTGCTCTTGAATCATCGCCCGCCGCGCAGCACTCGGGTAACTGCTGCAGTTAAGTCCCGTGCGAGATATGCAATTGCACCGTGCCCGAAGTGCCGTCGATCTCGCCAAACGACCGCACCGAGCGCTGGCGATAGCGCAACCAGCTCGGTGATCCAAAGCCACACATTGATGGGGCTATAGGTTTTCGGCAACTCGTCGATGCCGGCCCACAAAGTAGGGGCGGCAATCAGCAAACCGATGATGCCAACGACGTTCAGGGCAACAATCAATCTAATCCAGACATTCGCAAACCACGTAAGCGCCTTGTCAAAGAATTCCGCGGTTTGCTCTCGTTCTAGCAGCCCATTTAATGCGCCGCGCATGTCCTCATGGAGGACCAAAGGTGGCTGAGCCGTAGCTGGAACTAGCCCGCCAGATGGGGTCTGCGCTTCCATGATGCACACCTGGACCGCGCGGGCGAACTGATCGTAGTGTTTGGCTTTGAGTTCTTCTGGCTTTCCGATGCTAAGCCACTTGAGCACCGTCCACGCGTTCTGCCTAAGACTGTCCGGCGCCAGCGGATCGGCGGCATCGAGCATCAGCTGATCAAGCAATTGGATTCCGAGTAGGTTGCAGAGAACCGATGCGTCTGCCGCTTCCATCAGCTCGTTAGGGGGATCGTAGCCCTCTGGGAACGTTCTCGGTCCGCTTGGTGGGCCATTCGCTAATTCCGTTCTCTGCGCGAAAATGTTTGGCGTGCTGCCGTCAGCGCACTTGGCTCGGGCCGCGCGTGCCGATGTTGTTTGCGGTAGGGCCGGCGTCCCTAACTCCGATTCGACTTTTCGAATCGCGTCTTCGAGCGCCGCGCGCTCGCGCATGATTTCGGAATCTGATGCCGTCGGTTGCCGAATCCGCAACTGATCGATGAGGATTATTCGTGCCTGCTGAAACAGGGCACGACGGGAGTCGGATGTATTGCTTTCCAGTTTTGAAACCGCCCGAACAATGAGGGGGTGGTAATCGTGCATGGCGACGCCACAAACATACGAGGGCAGTGATCCTTTCCGGAAACACTTTCGCCCATTTTGGGCGAATATTTTGGAAGAATAAGCCGTGAAACCCGGCCGGATCATGGCGGCGCCTCATTCAATGAACCGCCGCTTGGGCTGCCAAGGGACGTGGCCTCTCTTGCTTTTGATGTTTCCTTCACCCCCTGAAAGCCGACCTTGGCAAGCACGACTTGCATGTCAGCTTCGGGTCCAGAATACGACCTCGCGTCACGTCTGTAT
>JBAUGC010000695.1:0-5098 GCA_049679485.1 Xanthobacteraceae bacterium | reverse complement strand
GTGCCGGGCAAAACGTTTGGGAATAGGAGTGCGGATTGTGACCAGCGGCAAGGACGACGAAGAATTTTTCCGGCAGCGCGGCTTCGGCATCAAGATCGGTTTTGGCGAGCGGCCGGCGCTGATCGTGATCGACATGATCAATGGCTTTACCGACGCGGCCATGCCGCTGGGCGCCAATCTCGATACGCAGATCAAAGCACAGCAGCCGCTGGTCGAGATCGCGCACCAGCGCGATATCCCGGTCATTTTCTCGACCGTATTCTACGAGGAACCGGATATCAAAGACGCCGGCATTTGGGCGCTCAAGCAGTCAGGCGCACGCACGCTCACCGCCGGCTCTGAAGCGGTCAAAGTCGACAACCGCCTCGATCGCAAGCCCAAGGACATTCTCCTCGTGAAGAAATACGCCTCGTGCTTCTTCGGCACCGATTTGGTGCCGCGGCTGAACAGCCGCCGCATCGACACCCTCATCCTCACCGGCTGCACCACATCCGGCTGCGTGCGGGCAACGGCGGTCGACGCGGTGCAAAACGGCTTTCGTCCGATGGTGGTGCGCGAAGCGGTCGGTGACCGCTCGGTGGCGGCGCACGAGCAGAGCCTGTTCGACCTCAACGCCAAGTATGCCGATGTCGTCTCACTCGATGAGACGCTGCAATATCTAAAGACCATCGGCCACAACCGGCCGACGGTGTGAGTGAAGTCGAGCGGTGCAGCGAAGGTATTGCGGGTCTAACTAGTCCAAGGTCGCCAACAAGCGTTCGGCGGCTTTCAGATCTGCCGTATCTGAGCCCTCGACGAACTGCTCGAACACCGGCGCCAGAAGCGCCCGACCACTTTCGGACCATCCCCGACCGGCAAACAGAGCTGCCAAATCGACCGCGGTGCGCAGTTCCCATGCGCGCGCGGCCTGACGGCGGCTCAATTCGAGCGACTTTGTAAAGCACATTTCCGCGGCGTCGGCGCCAGACCGCGGCATTGACAGCAGAAGAGTTCCCTTCACACGCAGTAACTCCGGCATGTACGCGACATCGCCGTTTGTCTCCACGTGCTGGATCGTCTCGTCGGTGAGTGTGACGCCTTCGGCGAACCGACCGATGGCTGCGAGTCCCTGACCGAGCGAAATGTTGAGGTGGGTGGTCAGCAACTCGTAAGGCATCGAGTGGAGCTTCTCCAGAGAGCTCTGCAAAGTCTCAACTCCGCCTTTACCGTCGCCTCGGCGGATGGCCAGCTCTCCTTTGAATCCGCGTCCGACCGCGAGATAGGGTGCCAACGAATGGGATTCGGAGTGAGAGATGAGCCAATCTGTGTGCTCCTCAGCGCTCCGGAGATCGCCGGTCCAGAGGAACACGGAAATACCCCAGATCAAAGAGATGGCCAGCGTTAGCGAATGATCCATCTCTGCAGCGTCGTTAATTGTCTGGCGTGCGCGTTCCACCGCCTGAGCTGGATGGCCCTGCAACCAAAGATTCCTTGCGAGGATAGCACCGGCTAAACTCTTGCCCTCGAAGCCGAGATAGATCGTTGTGGTCCGCCGGGAGCGCGGTTCGCGACGTACCGCGGCCTCAAGCTCTGCACGGGCGCCGCTGAGGTCGCCGCTCAGGTGCAGTGAAATCCCCAAAATGGAGTGGGCTAACGCGCTAGCGACCGGATCCTCCACGGTTCCGGCGATGTCGGAGCACCGCCTTGCGTAGTGCAAGGCGGTTTTGAAATCTCCCGTGCGCAGATGAAACATATTCAGCGGACCTAACAGCCGCAGTTGATCGAGGGGGCTGCCGCGTTCCTCGGCGATCGCGAAGCTTCTGTTCAAGGCCACGCGCGCCGCATCCCTGCCTCCGCGCGTGAACATCAAAGATACGCCCATAGCTGCTTGAAGATGCATCTCCTCGAACCCCCCAAGCGTGGCATCGTCGAGAGCAAGTAGCGCGCGTTCCGACCAGCGAAGACATTCGGGCAGTAGAGACATCGCCAAAAAAACTGGCGCGGCAGCGGAAGCAAGTCCGACCCCGATTTCGGCATTGCCGTTGACGCCAAAGCACCATTCCAGAGCAGAGCGAACATTGTTAAGACCGGCAAAGTGCGGCGCCCGTTCCGCCCCGGACGACAAGGTCGGCCATTCGGTGCCGTTCTGTTCCAACCATCGCCCGTAGTAAGTTGCGTGGCGCACCGCTAGGTCGGCAAGCTCAGCGTCGTTGACGCTCATTTCGAGGGCGTAAGCGCGCGTCGTGTCCAACAACCGGTACCGCATCATTGCCCCGATCGGATTGGTCGCGACCATCGACTTGGCGACGAGGCTGTCGATGGCGCCAAAAACGAGCGATTGATTGACGGTGGCGCTGGTCACGACAGCCAGTGCCGCATCGAGCGTAAAATGTCCGACAAATACCGCGAGCCGGCGAAGCACGACGCGTTCCAGTTCGGACAGGAGCCCGTAACTCCAATCCAGCGTAGCGTGCAGGGTCTTTTGACGCGGCGGCGCGGTGCGCGGTCCCAGCCAGAGCAGCGCCAGGCGTTGGTCGAGCAAGGCGGCGGTTTGCTGCAGGCCGTAGGCCTCGACGCGTCGAGCAGCCAATTCAATCGCGAGCGCCACACCGTCAAGCTTGCGGCAGATGCCCACCACAATCGCGGCTTCCGTGTCGCTGAAGTCCAAACGAGCACCGCTCGCGACCGCGCGCTCCAGGAATAGCTGCGGTGCCGGGAACATCTGAGCAATCGCCGCTGTGAGCCCCGGATCGTCCGGCGGACAAGCAAGCGGATCCAATTTGTAGACGTGCTCGCCCTCGACCTGAAGAGCCTCGCGACTTGTCGCCATGATGTGGACTTGCGGTGCAGCAGTGAAGATACGTGACGCCAGCACCGCCACCGCCTCAATCAGATGTTCGCAGGTATCGAGGATCAAGAGAATTCGCTTGTCCCGCAGATATGCGATCAGAGTGGGTGTTGGATCGTTGGACTGAACCGAGAGCCCCAGCATGGAGGCTACGGCCGTGGCCACCAGGTCGGGATCGCTCAGCATTCCAAGATCGACGAAGAGCGCGGCGCCTGCAAAGGCGTCGATCAGATGATGTCCGACCGCGACCGCAACCGTGGTCTTACCGACGCCGTCAGCTGCGTCGACAGCCTGAGAACATCATCGTCGCGCCCGACTATTCGCATCAAGCGACTTGGCAGGTTGGCGTGCGGAAAACTGGCCGCAGCAGAAAGTAGGTCACCCTGATCGCTCGGTTGCGAGACCGGCGCCACAAAGCAGTAGCCCCGTCCAGCCAGGGTCGTAATGTATCGCGCGCCGTCCTTTCGGTCCGCTAACGCCTTGCGCAAACTGGCGATGTGAAACCGCAGGCTGCCTTCTTCCACGGTGACATCGGGCCAGACGCGAGACAACAAATCCTTTTTGCTGACCACTTGGTTAGGCCGGGAAACCAGAGCAATGAGAATGTCGAGGGCTCGCGCGCCCAATTCCACGGGGGCCCCTTCCTTTGTGAGGAGCCTTTCGCTCGCGACTAACGTGAAAGGACCAAACGACATTGCGTCTTTGGCCTCCGCCGCCGATATCACCATGGCGTTATCTTTAGTGGCCGAGCCCGAAGCTGTATTTTAGGTCAAGGGTCGGCTCCGCGCCATAGAGACTGCGGCTATTGCGACCGAAGCTTTCATAGCAAGTTCCGATTTGCTCAAAAATTTGGCAGCACCGGCAACCGCTAACAACACCTCACAACGCATAACGGGCATTTCCGGCAACGCCGGCGTAGTGGTGGGCGGAGGGAAGCGGCTTGCAGCGAACGGCAACCTGACTTCGCAAATCGCATTTTCCGAAAAGGAGAACGACCATGCCCCCGAATTCATCTTCACTCGACCGCCGCGGCTTTCTTGCCAGCACAGCGGTTTTGGGTGCTTCAAGTCTGCTGGTACGGAAAGCGCGCGCAGCGGCCGAAGACCAGGCCATCCGCCCGTTCCACGTCAAGGTTCCAGAATCACAGCTTGCCGACCTTAACCGGCGCGTGAAAGCGACGCGGTGGCCCGATAAGGAGACGGTCACTGATCCATCGCAAGGCGTGCAGCTGGCGACGATGCGGAAGCTCGCGCAGTATTGGGCGAACGAGCACGATTGGCGCAAGTGCGAGGCGAAGATCAACGCCGTGCCGAACTTCATCACCGAGATCGACGGTCTCGACATTCATTTCATTCACGTTCGATCGAAGCATGACAATGCGCTGCCGATGATCGTCACCCATGGCTGGCCGGGCTCGATCATCGAGCAGATGAAGATCATCGAGCCGTTGACCAATCCCACGGTGCATGGCGGCACCGCATCGGATGCGTTTCATCTAGTGATCCCGTCGCTGCCGGGCTACGGCTTCTCCGGGAAGCCAACGGCGCCCGGATGGAACCCTGTCAGCATCGCTCGCGCGTGGGCAACGTTGATGCAACGCCTCGGCTACACACGGTACGTGGCGCAAGGCGGCGACTGGGGGAATGCCGTCTCGGAGGTGATGGCGCTGCAGCAGCCGTCGGGATTGCGGGGCATTCACACCAATATGGCGGCGACGGTTCCAGCCGATGTTTCAAAAGCACTTTCGGTTGGCGGCCCGCCGCCGGCCGGTCTCTCGTCCGAGGAAAAGCGCGCGTGGGACCAGCTCGACGACTTCTACAAGAATGGGCTCGGCTATGCGAATGAGATGGCTCTGCGTCCGCAGACACTATACGGAATCGTCGATTCACCAGTTGGTCTCGCGGCTTGGATGCTCGATCACGACATTCGCAGCTACGAGATGATCACGCGCGTCTTCGACGGAAAGCAGGAGGGGCTGACGCGGGACGATATCCTCGACAACGTCACGCTCTATTGGCTGACGAATACGGCAATTTCTTCGGCGCGTCTTTACTGGGACACCGGCCACAATTTGCCGCCAGCCGGTTTTTTTGACATCAGGGGCGTCACCCTGCCGGTGGCCGTGAGCGCCTTCCCCGACGAGATCTATCAAGCGCCGCGGACCTGGAGCGAGCGGGCCTATCCCAAGCTCATCCACTACAACAAGCTCCCTAAAGGCGGTCATTTTGCCGCTTGGGAACAGCCGGAACTCTTCACCGCAGAGATGCGGGC
>JBAUGC010000694.1:0-2389 GCA_049679485.1 Xanthobacteraceae bacterium | reverse complement strand
CACTAGGAACGCCCTAAATCCACAGGAAGAGTGACATCATGGCTACGACCACCCACACCGCAACTTCGAAACCCACTGGGCCCCCGATGACCGACGCTCCGGAGACTTTGCGTGCAATGGCTGAAACCGGAAACGCGCAAGCCAAAGAGGCCTTTGGCAAGATAAGCGCCGCCACTGCGGAAGCGACCGACCTCGTCAGAAAAAGCTGTTCGACGGCTGTAGCGGGCGCCCAAGCCTACAACGACAAGCTCCTTTCATTTGCTCAAGCCAATTCGAAAGTGGCCTTCGACTTTGCCCACAAGCTGCTAGGCGTGAAATCGCCTCCCGAGTTCATACAGCTATCGACTGAACATGCACGACAGCAATTCGAGATTCTGACCGACCAGACCAAAGAATTAGCGGCGCTTGCTCAAAAGGTCACGCTCGCGACCACGGAGCCGCTCAAAACAAGCGTCACCAAGGCATTCACCCACGCCGCCTGAAGCTGTCGCCAATGTTCACCTGGCTCGAAGCCTGGCTCTTGCCCGGGCTTCGGCATTTGCGTTTGAATGAACTCATCGTTTTTTGAGCCGAGACTCCCACTCGGCTGTGCTGCTTTATCGGCCACGTTCGTCTTCTGTCGGCAATGTCGAAGTTTTGATTACATCAGCCTAATGCCGGTTAATTGTCATACGCGATGCCTGACTGATCGGTCACCACCGGGACCTAACCCTCACCTCGATCTTGCATCCACGGACTTGCTAAGAGGTGAGTCAAAACGACTCAGGCGCGGAGACCACCATTTCGCCGCGCTCTTTGGGAAAGCCCGCTCGCGTTCTATGTGCTGACTCGCGAATATAATTATCGCAGCATCTTTCCGGGACGGCTCGTCGGAAAAGCTAAGATTATACACGGGCGCAATGCAAATTACGAGAACTCGGCGGCATATCTCAACGCTCAGAACGGCCCGCGCACCTTCCCGAGATTCCCGCTGAATTCATCGACGAGTTGACCGCGTTCGGTGAATACGTCAGTCCGGGGATTGGTGATCGCGCGGTTTTCGTCCGCGCGTTCTCCACCGGCTTTGCCATTGCCAAATGGGCCGGCCCCGCGGCTTACGGCGAAATCTGCTCACTCACCGATTTGGTCGAACGGTTCGTTAACTCGGCGCCGGCCGAAGCGTGATGAAAGGCTAAATCGGCCGCTGCCGCGTCCCTGGCTTGAACCACCCATTGGTCCGCTGGCGTCGCCGCGCGAAAGGTCGCCCGCACGTTGAAGCCGAGTCGTATAGCGCAATGACAGCCTCGACGTTTTCATGACTTCTGTCGTCCATTCGGCTCGGCCTTGTTGGCTTGTATCTGTCCGCCAAAGTCGGCGTGAAGCCGGATCAGATCGTCAACGGCCTGCCAATGGGTCGCCGCCGCAAACAAAATTATCGCCGCAGTCAGACGCGGGCACCAAGTGTTGGATCACTCGGGATAAGTCTCACCGCGGTCCGGCGTCGCCTTGTGGAAAAGGATGAATGCCAGGGGGTTACCGGGCTCGGACATCGCGTCGCTACGCTGGCCCGTTACCTCTCCGGCCACGCTGCTTGCATATTCCGCGACCACTTCGCCAAAACTGTTGCGCTGGATGGCCACCTTCTGTCCGGCTTCGACCTTGTCATTGAGCTTGACCAGATGCTCGACGAGCCCTCCCTGGGTTGCCAGGACCGGGAGCGCACTGTTGCCGATGAAGGCACCCACGTCCTTGCCTGTGCGCCCCAGTGGCCCGGCCAGAATGTCTTGATGCTTGAGGACATTCATTGTGCCTTCCACAAACAGTGAGATCATCTCGAGGTTCAGGACGCGCGCAGCGCCAATCTCCGGCGTAAAGGCCGGGATGCCCACGTCCATGAACGCGTTATGCAGGACGCCGGGATATACATGGTTGTCGAAAATCTGGCCGACGGGATAGAGCTCCACCATCGCCTTTACCTCGGGCACATCCATGCCGGCAATATTGAATGCAGTGACTTCGAATCCGGATGTCCCAGTGTGGAAGTCGATCGCGAAGTCGGCGTTCGGCCGCAGCAGCCGGTTGAACAGGAGCCCGGCGTGTCGGCTGGGCGCGGTGGCGCCGTTCTCGTTTCCGGGCCACTCCCGATTCATATCGATCAGATCAATGCCTCTGCCTTGATTGGGCCATCTGCGTTGCATGCCTTCCATGGCCGGGCGGGACACGTCCGCAACTGCCATTACCGTGCCCGACATCTCCCGAGGATCGAGCTGGTTCATCACGGTCTGGACCGTATGCACGGAACTCATCTCGTCGCCATGCACTCCGCTGACCAGAACGACGCGCTTGCCCGGCTTTACCCCCTTGGCGATCGTCACGGACACATACCAGTGCTGTCCGGTGGGCATCTCAA
>JBAUGC010000693.1:0-1874 GCA_049679485.1 Xanthobacteraceae bacterium | reverse complement strand
GGATAGATGAAAGTGAAGGCGCGATCGCTGGCGAGCGCGATCCGCTGGCCGGGCGGCGGCAGCGCCTGAGTCTGACGTGAAGCTTGCGCTAACTGCAATGGTGCAGCGCAGGCCATGATGGCGTCGAGATCGAAATGGCGCTCGGCCATTTCCGCAAGGCGGTCGATCAGCGCCGCGAGATCGGAATGCTCGCCGGCCTGAACGAGACCGAGATGACGTTCCGGCAGCGCGAGCGCCGTTTCGCGTGTCAGTGCACCGAGGATCGGAATATCGAGCGCTGTGATTGCGCTCGCGACCAGCGCGCGGTGCCGTTCGCTGGCGACGCGGTTGAGAATTATTCCAGCGATACGAATGGCGGGATCGTGCGTTGCGAAGCCCCGCACCAAAGCCGCCGCCGATTGCGCCTGCCGCGCAACATCGAGCACCAGCACGACCGGTAAATTGAAATGGGCGGCGAGGTCGGCAGTGGCGCCGCGCCTGCCGTGAGGGCCGGCGCCATCAAACAGACCCATGACGCCTTCGATCACGAAGATGTCCGCGCCGGCAGCACCTTGCGCAGCGAGCGTGTCCAGCAAGCGTTGCGACATCGCCCATGAATCGAGATTAACGCTCGGACTGCCGCTGACTGCGGCATGGAATGCCGGATCGATGTAGTCGGGGCCGGCTTTTGCCGTGTGTATCTTGATGCCACGGCGCTTGAGTGCGGCGATCAGCGCGAGCGTCACCGTTGTTTTGCCGGCGCCCGAATGCGGCGCGGCGATTATGAGCCCGCGCGCCGTCACTCGGGCTCCTGTCCACTTCCCGCGGCGGCCGCAGCTTCGCCAAGAAGCGCGCCGCGCAGGTTCACGATCTCACCGATCACGACGATGGCCGGCGGCTCGAAGTTTTGCTCGTGCGCATCGGCGGCTATGTTTTGCAGCGTCGAGACGAGGACACGCTCGGTAGGCGTCGTCGCCGACGTGATGATGGCCGCCGGCATCTGCGCATCAAGCCCGGCTGCGAGCAAAGAAGTGGCGATCCGCGCCAGATTGTGCATCACCATGTAGAGAACGATCGGCTGTCCCGTGCGTGCAAGCGGCGCCCAGTCGAAATCCTCGTCGGCGCCGTGACCGGCGGCGAAGATCACCGCCCGATTGACGCCGCGCAGCGTTGCCGGGATTGCGGCCGTTGCCAGAGCCGCAAGGCCCGCCGTAACGCCGGGGATGACCCGGAAGGGGATGCCCGCGGCCGCGAGCGCCATTGCTTCTTCGCCTCCGCGCCCGAAGACGAACGGATCACCGCCTTTCAGCCGCAGCACGCGCTTTCCGGCCTGCGCGAGCGTGATCAGGCGCAAAGTGATATCGGCTTGCGTCGCCGAAGGCTTACCACCGCGCTTGCCGGCAAACTCAAGCCGGGCCTTCGGGCCGGTAAGCGCGAGTACCCGCCGATCGACCAGCGCATCGTGGACCACCACGTCGGCCTGTTGCAGGCCGGCGAGTGCATCGAGCGTAAGGAGCCCCGGGTCGCCCGGTCCCGCGCCTGCGAGCCAGACGTGTCCCCGCGTAAAGACCGGGATTCCGTCGCGCCGGACTGCCAGCGAGTCCCACACCGTCATGACGGCGGGCTCCCGTGGTGACGATTGCAGGACGCAGGACTAAAGGAAGGAGCATGGAGCGGCAGGAACGCCCGTTGCGTCGGGGCTGGACCACCGGCGCTTGCGCCGCCGCGGCGGCTAAGGCGGCGTTTGCCGCACTCGTAACGGGCGAATTTCCCGACCCGGTCCAGGTGACCTTGCCGCGCGGGGAACAGCCGAGCTTTGCATTGGCGATGACGCGGAAGGATCAAGCCAGCGCAAGCGCCGGCGTGATCAAGGACGCCGGCGACGATCCGGACGT
>JBAUGC010000692.1:0-2900 GCA_049679485.1 Xanthobacteraceae bacterium | reverse complement strand
ATCGTCAGCTCGGCTTTTGAACCGCCAGCTGTCATTGCCGGTCTCGCTGATGTCGCAGTGGTGAGTCAGGCGATCGAGTAGTGCGGTCGTCATCTTAGGATCACTGAACACGCTCGGCCATTCACCGAATGCGAGGTTGGTGGTGACGATGATTGAGGTGCGCTCGTAGAGGCGGCTGACGAGATGGAATAGGAGCTGTCCACCGGATTGAGCAAACGGCAGATAGCCGAGTTCATCGAGAATGAGGAAGTCCATTCGCGTGAGTTGATCGGCAATCCGACCTTGCCTTCCATTGCGGGTCTCGGTCTCGAGCCGGTTGACGAGATCGACCACGTTGTAGAACCGGCCACGGGAGCCGGAGCGGATGCAACGTCTGGCGATAGCGATGGCCAAATGAGTCTTGCCGGTGCCGGTCAAGACAGCGTCACAATGCCGGGTGTCCGGCGTTCGAGGTCCGGATCCACTATCCGTTTCATCCTCGATGCGGCCAGATGGTGCTGGTCACGTTCCGGCGGCGGTTCGCAGGCGAGGATCATCTGGTCGTGGTTCAGCCAGACGGCACGCTCGCTTTGGTCCCGTCCTGGATGGCGGAGCCAGTGGCTGGCTCTGCCACTCTCACCACGTGCCCACGGTTATCGGTCGATCGGCTCGTCGAGTTGCGCACACGGCTCGATACGCTTCTAGCCTGCTCCGACGGGGAATCGGCCCCGCGAGGAGGAGGCGATCATGCGCCCACGGTACAACCAGCAGAGAGATTTGTTCGAGGCGGATCGAACGGTGACGGTATTTCCAGTTGCGCAGAGGTGCGAGCTTGTCCGCCTGATCGAGTGCCTTTTGACCGAGGCGGTCGCCGCTTGCGAGGCAAAAGTGCAATCCGACGGTCCCGAGACGAAGGAGGCCGCGCATGAGCAAGATCACGCATGAGCATCTCGGCCGTCAGGCCATCGTCTACATTCGTCAGTCGACCGCCGATCAGGTCTCCAACAACCTAGAGAGTCAGCGCCGCCAGTACGGTCTTGCTGATCGGGAGCGCCAGCTCGGCTGGAGCGATGTCGCCGTCATTGATGACGACCTCGGCCGCTCCGGCGGTGGCGTCGCGCGGCCCGGCTTCGAGAAGCTGTTGGCAGCCATCTGCGAAGGACGCGTCGGGGCCGTGGTCTCGATCGAGGCGTCGAGACTCGCTCGCAATGGCCGCGACTGGCATACGTTGCTGGAGTTCTGTGGTCTGTGCGGCACGCTCATCCTCGACGAGGACGGCGTCTACGATCCTCGCCATCCCAACGACCGACTGCTGCTCGGCATGAAGGGAACCATGAGCGAGATGGAGCTGTCGGTACTGCGCCAGCGCTCGCTTGAGGCCCTGAAGCAGAAGGCGCGCCGCGGCGAGTTGTTCATGACGGTAGCCATCGGCTACGTGCGGATCGGCAACAACCGTATCGAGAAGGATCCGGATCGGCGCATAACGGAGGCGATTGCGCTCGCCTTCGCCAAGTTCGCCGAGATGCAGTCGGTGCGTCAGGTGCACCTCTGGCTCAGGCACGAGCGCATCCCGTTGCCCGCTGTCACCTACAGTGCCGAGGGCCGCCTGATCGAGTGGAAGCTGCCAGTGTACAACACGGTCCTGCACATCCTGACCAACCCGATCTACGCTGGCGCCTACGCCTTCGGGCGCACCGGCAGCCGCGTCAGCATTGAAGCCGGCCGCAAAAAGCTGGTGCGCGGCTTCAAGAAGGAGCGCAAGGACTGGGAGGTGTTGATTCCGAATCACCACGAGGGCTATCTGAGCTGGGCAGACTACGAGAGGAACCTGGGCCTGATCGCGGACAACGCCAATGGCAAGAACCCTATGAGCCGCGGAGCGTTGCGCCGGGGTGAGGCGCTGCTCGCCGGCCTGCTGCGCTGTGGTCATTGCGGACGCAAGCTGCACGTCGCTTACTCCGGCACCAACGGCAATACGGGCCGTTATCACTGCCAGGGTGGCTTCATCAATCACGGCGGCGATCGCTGTATCTCGTTTGGAGGCATGCGCATTGACCGGGATATCGGTGCCGAGGTCATCGTGCGCCTGCAACCGCTCGGCATCGAGGCCGCGCTCGCGGCAGAGGCTGTTCGCAGCCGTGCGAGCGAGGACAAGCTACGACAGGTCGAGTTGGCGCTGGAGCAGGCCCGCTACGAGGTCGGCCACGCGCGTCGCCAGTATGATGCCGTCGATCCCAACAACCGCCTGGTCGCCGCCGAGTTGGAGACGCGATGGAATGAGCGACTGACTGTCGTCCGCGATCTGGAGGCGGAGCTGGAGGAACTGACGACATCACCCGCTACCGAGCCGACGCCTGCCGATCGCGAGCGGCTGATGATGCTCGGTGCCGATCTGCAAAGGGCATGGACGAGCGCCGGCGTGACACCAGAGGCAAGGAAACGCATCGTGCGGACGCTGATCGACGAGATCGTCGTCCGCGTCGAGGACAACGCGCTGGATCTCGTCATCCGCTGGCACGGCGGAGACCATTCGGCTCTCAAGGTCAAGAAGAACCGCACGGGCCAGCACCGCTGGAGCGTTGAAGGCGCGACCATCGATCTCGTGCGCGTGCTGGCACGACAGATGCCGGACAAGGCGATCGCCTCAGTGCTCAATCGGGCCGGCAAAACGACGGGACGCGGCAACGGCTGGACGCAATCACGGGTGTGCAGCCTGCGTAGTCACAATGCGATTCCAACCTATCGGGAAGGCGAGCGCCGGGAGCGCGGCGAGGTCACGCTTGACGAGGCTGCGGCAGCTCTATCCGTTAGTCCGTCGACCGTGCGCCGTCTGATCAAAGATGGTCAACTCTCGGCGAATCAGCTCTGTAAGGGAGCGCCCTGGATCATCCGCGCCGCCGACTTGGACCGAAGCGACGTGA
>JBAUGC010000691.1:0-1838 GCA_049679485.1 Xanthobacteraceae bacterium | reverse complement strand
GCCAAGGCGCAGGAGCGCTATGGCGATCCCGAGCGCTGGCGCGAGGGAACAAGTACGCTGCCGTTTGGGCGCGCTGCTTCGCCCGACGAGATTGCGGCAGCCGTGGTTTTTCTTGCCTCCCCGCTATCCGCCTATACCACCGGCGCAATACTCACCATTGATGGCGGATTGACCGGCGGTCGAGAAGTCGCGCGGTGAGACGAGGGTTATGCCAATCATCGAAAGCCGCATCGATCCAAACTCGGAGAGCTTTCGGTCAAATCGCGAGCAGATGCTCGCACTCATCGGCGAATTCCGCGGCCTGGAACAGAAGGTCCGGGATGTGTCGAACGCGCGGCGTGAGCGCTTCCGCGCGCGCAAGCAGTTACTGCCCCGCGAGCGGGTCGCCCTTCTGATCGATCCCGGCGCGCCATGGCTCGAACTGTCGACGCTCGCCGGCTTTCGTATGCACGACGATGACGGCGCCGAGGGCATCCAGGGCGGCGGCGGGATCGCCGGTATCGGTTATGTGTCCGGCATTCGCTGCATCGTTTCCGCCAACGACAGCGCGATCAAAGGCGGCACCTCGACGCCGATGGGCGTGAAGAAAAATCTGCGCATCCAGCAGATTGCCTTGGAGAACAAACTGCCCGTGGTGCGGCTGGTTGAATCCGGCGGCGCCAATCTTCTCTACCAGGCAGAAATGTTCGTCGAGGGCGGTCGCGGCTTCGCCAATCAAGCGCGAATGTCCGCGGCCGGCATTCCGCAGGTCACCGTCGTTCACGGCTCATCGACTGCGGGCGGCGCGTACCTGCCCGGGCTGTCGGACTATGTCATCCTCGTGCGCGGCAGGGCGAAGGTATTCCTGGCCGGCCCGCCGCTATTGCGGGCGGCGACCGGCGAGATCGCGACCGACGAAGAACTTGGTGGTGCCGAGATGCACGCCACAGTCTCGGGGCTCGGCGAATACCTGGCCGAAGACGACGCGGAAGGCATTCGCATCGCGCGCGAAGTCATGGCCAAGCTGCCCTGGAACGAGCAGCTCAGTCCACGGCAGCAAAAGTTATTCAAGGAGCCGCGCTATGCTACCGAAGAACTTGCCGGCGTCGTCCCCACCGATTACCGCAGACCGTACGATGCAAGAGAAATCGTCGCGCGCGTCGCCGATGATTCGGATTTTCTCGACTTCAAGGCGCTCTATGGCGTGCACACGGTGTGCGGCCACGCCGAAATCGAGGGGCATGCGATCGGGATTATTGGCAACAACGGTCCGATCAACGCCGATGGCGCGAGCAAGGCAGCACAGTTCATCCAGCTTTGCTGCCAGGCGAACGTGCCGATTGTCTATCTGCAAAACACGACGGGCTACATGGTCGGGCGCGAGGCCGAACAAGCCGGCATTATCAAACACGGCTCGAAGATGATCCAGGCGGTGGCCAATGCGACGGTGCCACAATTGACCATCCACGTCGGCGCATCATTTGGCGCCGGCAATTACGGCATGTGCGGGCGCGCTTACGATCCGCGCTTCATTTTTGCGTGGCCCAGCAACCGCATCGCGGTAATGGGCGGCGAACAGGCCGCCAAGGTCATGTCCATCGTGACGGAAGAAAAACTCAAGCGTGAGGGCAAGCCCGTAGACAAGGCCAAGCTCGATGTTATGGAGCAGAGCATCATCAAGCGCGTAGAAAGCGAGTCCACTGCACTCTATGCCACCGCGCGGCTCTGGGACGACGGATTGATCGATCCGCGCGACACCCGAAAAGTGCTAGGCTTTTGCTTGTCGATCTGCCGCGAAGCAGAACTCCGCCCGCTCAGACCCAACACGTTCGGCGTCGGGCGGATGTAACGGGAGGGAA
>JBAUGC010000690.1:0-15384 GCA_049679485.1 Xanthobacteraceae bacterium | reverse complement strand
CCTTTACCGGGCCCACCATCATCGGTGCGAACATCCCAGGCGAGTTTGCCAGGTTGGAAGTGGATGGCTCGCTTACGGCAACCCGTAGTGTTGCCGTAAACGCCGGGGGCACGCTTAACGGCACCGGAACTATTGATGCCACAACAACTACCATAGCCGCTGGAGCAACAATCGCGCCCGGCAACTCCACAAATCCGACCGGCACGCTCACCATCGGCGGCAATCTCGTTTTCAATGGCGGCAGCTTCTACGGCATCGATCTGACGCCAACGCAGCATGCGCTGACCGACGTCACCGGTGCGACAACGATCAACGGCGGTACGGTGCTGCTCGGCGTGCTGCCCGGTCTCGGTACTTCCTATGCTGCATCCAAGGTTGCGATCCTCAGTTCGGGCGGCGGCGTGACCGGCGCTTTCAATCCCGTCGTTGGTTACAGCGGTGTGGTGCAACTCAGCAGCGCGCCGACCCTGAGTTATGATCCCCATGACGTCTATCTGTCGTACGGGCAATCCGTTGTTGATTTGGCGACGCCGCCCGGCACGGGCCAGAACCAGCAGAACGTCATCAACACCATCAACACCAAGATTCTATCTGGAACGGCGCTTCCGTCAGGGTTCCAAAACCTCGGCACGCTGTCCGTTCCGTCGTACATCAACGCGCTGACCCAGCTGGACGGGGAAGTTGCGGTTGACGGCGAGCTGGCCGCCTTCCAGATAATGGATCAGTTTCTGAACCTGATGCTCGATCCGTTCGTCGACGGCCGGCTCGGCAATGGTGTCGGCGAAGTGAGCGGCCGCGCGACGGCTTTTGCCCCGGATGAAACAGCGAGCCTGCCGCCGGACGTCGCTCTCGCTTACGCCGGCGTGCTCAAGGCACCGCCGGTGGCGTTTGAGCAGCGCTGGACCACCTGGGGCGCAAGTTATGGCGGTGGCAATTGGACCAACGGCAATGCTGCCACGGGTTCGAGCAACGTCAATGCCCAGAGTTACGGCTTTGCCGCCGGCATGGATTACCACTATTCGCGCGACACCGTCTTTGGCTTCGCCCTCGGCGGCGGCGGCATCAATTGGGGCATTGCCAGCGGCGGTACCGGACGAAGCGATGCCTTCCAGAGCGGCGTCTACGGCATCACCCGGTCCGGTCCCGCTTACCTCACCGGCGCGCTCGCCTTCGCCAACCACTGGATGACGACAAACCGCGCGGTGTTAGGTGATGCGTTGACCGCGACCTTCGACGCGCAGAGCTACGGTGCGCGCCTCGAAGGCGGCTATCGCTACGCCATGCTGCCGACACTTGGGGTGACGCCCTATGCCGCCTTGCAGGCGCAAGATTTTCATACGCCGGGCTTCAACGAGAGCGATCTGAACGGCGGCGGCCTGGGGCTCTCTTATGCGTCGATGAACGCGACCGATGTGCGCAGCGAACTTGGCGCGCGATTCGACAACCCGGAAGTGATCTCTGGCATGCCGCTGCTGTTGCGGGCGCGGCTCGCCTGGGCACACGATTGGGCGAGCAATCCATCGCTTGGCGCTGCATTTGAAACACTGCCGGCAACCAACTTCACCGTTTACGGGGTGCCAATGCCGCAGAACTCGGCACTGGCCTCGGCAGGTGCGGAGCTTTTCATTACGCCACGGCTAACGGTGCTCGCCAAGTTCGACGACGCGTTCGCACCTGGCTCCCAGACCTACACCGGCACCGGAACTTTGCGCTATACGTGGTGAACATTAGCGCACGGTGTCGCAATCCGCACTTGTCGCCGCTCATCTTGCCGCTGAAGAGAGAGGAAGGGGATCATGAGCGCTGAGGAGTTGAAAGCCCTTATCGGGATGATGGGCGAGGGCGGTCCGGACCTGGCGGCGCCGCCGGAGCAAGCGCGCGCCGAGTTCGAAGGTTTGCTGAGCAATGTGCCGGTCGCTCCCGACCTCAAAATCGAAACCGCGAACGCCGGCGGCGTGCCGGGCCTTTCGATCGATGCGCCCGGCGCGAGGCAGGATCGGCTTCTGCTGTACCTCCACGGTGGCGGCTACGTTGCGGGCTCCGCCAATGGGTACCGATCGCTGGTGGGGGAGCTCAGCCGCGCCGCCAAGGCGCATGCTCTAGCGATCGACTACCGGCTGGCGCCAGAGCATCCGTTCCCAGCGGCGGTCGACGATGCCGTGGCAGCCTATGGATCGCTCCTCGACGGCGGCACTGCCGCCAAGTCCGTTGTGTTCGCCGGCGACTCGGCGGGCGGCGGCCTTGTCGTCGCAGCGATGATGGCGGTGCGCGATTCCGGTTTGCCGTTGCCGGCCGCGGGTCTCTCGATTTCACCGTGGATCGATCTCGACTGCACCGGTACGTCGATGAAGAGCAAGGCGGCGAGCGATCTGGCGCTGACGAGGGACGAGCTATTGCACGCTGGTCGGTCCTATCGCGGCGCCACGAAAGGCGACGGGCGCGGCGGGCAATTGGCGCCGCTGACTGGCAATCTATCCGGGCTGCCGCCTTTGCTTATTCAGGTGGGCTCGGCGGAAATCCTGCTCGACGACGCGACGCGGCTCGCGGAGCGCGCAGGCGCTGCCGATGTTTCGACCCGCCTCGAAATCTGGCCGAACATGCCGCATGTCTGGCATCTGTTCGGCTTCATGCTGAGCGAGGGACGTGACGCGATCCGCAGTGCCGGCACGTTCCTCGAAACACATATGAACGCCGCCTAAAGTCTGACGGATTCTTGGCGCGGTTACCTAATCTGCCATGCCGAGCAATACGCCGCCATCGATGACCATTTGCGATCCGGTCACGTAGCTTGCCGCGGGCGACGCCAGAAACAACGCAAGCCCCTGGATTTCATCGGTCGAGGCGATGCGGTGTAGCGGCACGAAGCGCGCGAATGCCGCAACTGTGGTCGGGTCTCGCATATGCCCCCCGGCAATGTTGGTGACAAACGGCCCGGGTGCGATCGCATTGACCAGGATGTTGTGTTTGGCGAGTTCCAGTGCCGCCTGCCGGACAAGATGCGCGGCGCCGGCTTTGGCGGGCATATAGGGCATGCCGACGATTGCCTCACCGCGAATGGCCGCGACTGACGTGGTGACGATGATGCGTCCGCCCTTCGCGTTCTTTTTCATGTGCGGGACGCAAGCTTTGATCGTCGAGTAGATCGAAGTGAGGTTGGTGGCGATGACCTGGTCCCAGCGCTCGTCCGAAACATTTTCGAAGGCACCCTCGGGCACCCGTTCGCCGGTCATGCCAAGAAAGCCCGGTGGTGAATCAATGCCGACATTGGCGAAGGCGACATCGAGCTTGCCGTAATGGCTGGCCGCGGCATCGACCGCCTTGCGCAGCGCCGGGCGATCGGTGACATCGAGAACCTGGGCGCGCGCATCGCCGCCACGGTCGGCCAACCGGCGCACTGCACCATCAAGGGATGCCTTGTCTTTGTCCAATAACGTCACCCGCGCGCCATTGTCGGCCATCACTTCCGCATAGGCCAAGCCGATGCCGCTCGCCGCGCCGGTGACGATGGTAGCGAGCCCGCTCACGTCGAATAATTGCGCCGATTTCATTGTTTCTCCTCCCGCCCTTGTCAGTTTCTGGCGAGACGATAGCACTACGGCGGGAAATACGGTGAGGCAGTTTGGTTGTGCGCTGTGTCCGTTCGATTACCGAACACCTCTCGGCTTACCTGGAAGATCCGCCTCGCAGCGTTGCTAGATACTCGCGCGGGGGAACGCCGAACGCGTCCTTGAAGCGCCGGCTGAAATGACCAAAATCGGTGAAGCCGCAGGCGAGAGCGATTTGCGCGATGCTGTCGTACGCCCGTATCGGGTCGGCCAAATCGCGCCGGCTCTTTTCAAGCCGCCGCTTCCAGATCCAGTCGCTCACCGTTGTTTGCTCGACATGGAACAGGTCCTGTAAATAACGCGGCGAAATAAACAAAAGCGCGGCGATCCTTTCCGTGTTGAGCCCGTGGTCGTGCAGATTGCTCTCGATGACCGCCTTGGCGCGGAAGGTCAGCGCGGTTCGCCCGGAGCTTTGACCTGCGATCCCGTCGCCAAGCCGCTCGCCGAGGGCGGCGGTCACCAGCGACAGGCAGGTCTCCGAGAGCCGGCTTGCGGTTGCCGGCGCCACATCCGCGACAACGGCAGCGGTCCGGCGGACAAACGGCAGTACCAGCGAACCGACCGGGCTTGCGGCTTCGATGCGCCTTGCGGTCCACGCTTCGGTTCGGCCGATCCGCCGCACCATGGCGTCGCGCGGCATGTGCAGCACCAGCTGCTCGAATTCGGAATTAAAGCGCAGCGTGTAAGGCCGCGTGCTGTCGTAACAGGCGAAATCGCCCGGCTCTAATCTCGCTTCGCGGCCGTCCTGCGCGATCACGCCGATGCCGCTCACCTGCAAACTGATGAGCATGACCTCTTCGCGCGCGCGGCGAATGCGCGTGCGTGTCCGCTTGACGATCTGACCTTCGGATCGAACGGCGGAGAAATGCAGGCCGTCGCACTGCGTCGTCGCCAGCTCGCCGAAAAACGGCCGGTCCGCGCGGACCTGGCAGTCGAGCTCGACAAAGGTGTCGCAGACGGCGTCTTGCCAGAACTGGGCGCGCTTGCGCCCAGGGATCTCGGTCGTTGTCAGGACGGTTTTCATTCACCGCACCCGCTTTCCGAACTGACCGGCAGCCGAAGCTATCACGTCAAACCGTCCTGAGAAACGCCTGTTTTTCCGATTGCGCCGCCAGCCAATTTTTACTGCGCGCCCAGCCAAGAGCATCGAGGTGAGGGGGCCTAGCCTTGCCATTCAGACTTAGCGTGCCGCGCCCAGTCCCGGACCGGCAAGGGAGGCAGATCATGGCAGCAGTGCATCCGAAGTTCAAAGTGGCGGCCGTACAGGCGGCGCCGGCTTTTCTCGACCTCGATGCCTCGGTAGAAAAGGCCGTGCGGCTGATCGACGAGGCCGGTGCCGCCGGCGCGCGGCTGATCGCTTTTCCCGAGACCTGGATCCCCGGTTATCCGTGGTGGATCTGGCTCGGTGCTCCGGCCTGGGCGATCATGCGCGGTTTCGTCTCGCGCTATTTCGACAACTCGCTGCAATACGACACGCCCGAAGCCGACCGGCTGCGTGCTGCCGCCAAGCGCAACAACATGTTTGTCGCGCTCGGGCTCTCGGAGCGAGACGGCGGCAGTCTTTATATCGCGCAATGGATCATCGGGCCCGATGGCGAGAGCATCGCAAAGCGCCGGAAGCTGAAACCCACGCACGCCGAGCGGACAGTATTCGGCGAAGGCGACGGCTCGCACCTTGCGGTGCATCAGCTCGATATCGGCCGGCTCGGCGCGCTGTGCTGTTGGGAGCACCTGCAGCCGCTGTCGAAGTACGCGATGTACGCCCAGAACGAGCAGGTTCACATCGCGGCCTGGCCGAGCTTCTCGCTCTACGATCCGTTCGCCCACGCGCTTGGCCCCGAGGTCAATAATGCGGCGAGCAAAATCTACGCCGTGGAGGGATCGTGCTTCGTGATCGCGCCGTGCGCGACCGTCTCGAAGGCGATGATCGACGAATTGTGTGACTCGCCCGAGAAACACCAATTCCTGCACGTCGGCGGCGGCTTCGCGGTGATCTATGGTCCCGACGGCGCACCGCTCGCCAAACCGTTGCCACCCGATCAAGAGGGTCTCCTCTATGCCGATATTGATCTCGGCATGATTTCCGTGGCGAAAGCGGCGGCCGATCCGGCCGGGCACTACGCCCGCCCGGACGTGACGCGGCTTCTTTTCAATACTCGTCCGGAGAACCGCGTTGAGACGTTGGCGCTGCCGATCGATCAGGAGACGGAGGCAAATCCCGGCGCCAAAGCTTCCACATCGCCAAGTCTTGCCGCCTTCACGCTGACGCAAGCCGCTGCGGAGTGACCAGTCGTGGAATCGGCAATTCCGGCGCATCTTCAGGTAACGCGGACGCGTCATCGGCGCGTGCCCGACGACTACAGGCCGCCTTATCCATCGTTTGTCGCGCGCCACCGGCCCGCGGTCGAACAGGTGGTGATGGCCTATTTCGGCCTTCAGTACCCCGGTGCCGCCCCGCCGGCGGCGAGCGAGGCGATGGATTGGCTCGCGGAAAGCTTCGCCCGCGCCAAGGGTCCACGACATTGGGACCGCGCCAGCTATCTGGACGAGGCCGGTTTTTCCAACACGGTAACCGTCGCCTATTGGGACGAGCGCACGGCCTTCGAGGCCTGGCTTCCTGCGGCGCGCGAGGGCTGGACCGGGGGCAGTCACCTTCGCGCCGGGGTCGGCACGTTCCTGGAAGTACTGAGCCCTTCGGTCGATAATTACGAAACGCTGTTCTCGTCGATCGGCCGCCCCGAGGGTGTGGCGGTGCTTGCTGAGGCCTTGAGCGGCGAGGTGATGGAGCATGCCTATTGGGGCGGCATGCGCGACCGTATTCCGGCTTCGCAAACTAACCCGATGGCGCCTGCCGGGACTCCGAGTCTCATTCGCGACGGCGCGCGGATCCGTGTGAAGCCGCACGAGAACATTTGTCTGATCCGTTCCGGTCAGGACTGGAGCGACACCGATGCCGCCGAACGCCGGATGTATCTCGACGACGTCGAACCGGTGCTGCGCGCCGGCATGGAATTCCTGCGCGACGAAGGTCTCGCGATCGGGTGCTTCGCCAACCGCTACATGACGGTTCTCGACCGCGACGGACAAGCAACTGAAAAGAGCTATGGCATGAGCTGGTGGAACAGCCTCGCTGCGCTCGAGCGCTGGGCGGAATCGCATCCGACCCACGTGCGCATCTTCGGCGCGGCGATGCAGTATCTGTCACGCTTGGGTCCTGCCGCCAAACTCCGGCTCTATCACGAAGTCACCGTGGCCCCCGCGGCCGATCAGTTTTTCGAATATATGAATTGTCACGAGCGAACCGGGATGCTGAAGGCGGCGACTTAGACTCGAGCATCACGTGCGGTCTTGTCCGGTACTTTTCCGGTCCAATCCAGAACATTTGCGTCCCGCGTATTGCCGAAGCCGGTTACGTTCGCTTTGCGAACAAAAATGTCTTCCCTGCGGTTCACGGTTTGCCGCTTTATTAGTCAGCTTCCGCGACCCCGATCGGGTGCTTCGCACGGACGAAGGCCGCTGATAATGTTGCTCGCGTGTCGCGCACGTAGTACGCGTAAATCGTGCTTGCGCAAAAAAGCGCGCACGAAAAGGGAGGGAAGCTTTCAATGCAACGGACAATGATGGTGTTGCTTGCCTTGGCCGTTACCGGGCTTGCAGGGGCGCTGGCGATAGCGCCGGCGTCGGCGGCGGACGCGCCGAAATGCGGCCTCAACAACGGCAAGGCCGCGACCGGCCAGCCCATCGAAATCGGAGCGATCGTCGGCAAGACCGGTCCGGCCGACTTCAGTTCGCCTGCGCAGGCTGCGGACGCTTATTTCAAATGCGTCAACAAGAACGGCGGTATCAACGGCAGGCCGATCGCTTATTCAGTCGAAGACGACGGCTGGAAACCGGAGCAGGCTGCACAGGTCGCGGCAAAGCTCGTCAAAGACAAAAAAGTGGTGGTGATGGTCGGCAACTCAAGTTTCGTCGAGTGCGCGGTGAACGAGCATCTTTACGAGACCGAGGGCGTTTTGGTCGTCGCCGGCGTTGGCGTGCCGCGCGATTGCTTCCACGTCAAGAACATTGCGCCCACCAACGAAGGCCCGCGGCTTAGCAATTTGGGCGCGGCGATGTACATGGTCAAAACCTTCGGCATCAAAAATATCGTCTGCATCTCGCCGAATATTCCGGGCGTGGGCGATTTCTCTTGCGACGGCATCAAGGCCTGGGTCGCCGACAAGGGCATTCAGTATCACAACATCCTGATCGATCCCGCGACGCCCGATGCCACTTCAATCTTGCTGCAGGCGGTTTCGCTAAAACCGGACCTGATCGAGGTCAGCCTGCCGCGTGAAGGTGCAACGCCCATCTTTGCGGCCGCCGAGCAGCAGGATCTTGCCGACAAGATCCATTTCGCCGCGCCGACGTCGGTCTACAACGAGCTGTTCCCGAAGGCGATCGGCCCGTACTGGAGCGGCAAGGCGTTCGTAGAGCTTGAGCTCGAGCCGCTCGACAAAGACGCGCCCGACACCAAGAACTGGCACGCCATCCTCGACACCTATGGTCATCCGAGCGATCAGCGCGACACGTTCTCGCAGGCCGGCTACGTCGCCGCCCGGGCCATAGTGGACCTCATGTTGAAAATGGATCCGGCCAAGATCAACCGCGCCAGCGTCAGTCAGGCCTTGAAGACGATGAAGGGCTTTCGGTCCGATATCATGTGCGGTCCGTGGTACTTCGGTGCAGGCGACGAGCATAACGCCAACCACGCGGGCTCGGTGGCGGTCATCGAGAACGGCAAGTTCGTGACCAAGGCATCCTGCTTCCAGATCGACGATCCCGACCTGGTGAATATTCGCAAGATGGAAGCGGCCACTCACGTCGCCGATTGAAATGGTGCCCGATCTCGGGCCTTTTCTGATCTCGGGGCTCAGCACCGGAGCGGTCTATGTCCTCTCCGGTGTTGGCCTTGTGATTCTTTTTCAATCCTCCGGCGTGGTGAATCTCGCGCAAGGGGCGGTCGGCGCCTTGTCTGCGCTGATCGCGTGGAACATCGCCGATTCCGGCGGCCCGCCATGGGTGGGATGGATCGCAGGCATCGTCGCGGCGACCGCGGTCTCGCTCGCCTACGGTCGGCTCATTGCACCGCGGCTTGCGTATAGCGATCCGATCGTGCGCGCCGTCGCCACGCTCGGCTTCGCCCTGGTTATTCTCGGCTTCATGGAGTTGACATGGGGCGAGTGGCCGCGCGCTTTGCGCCTGCCGACCGATGCGCTCGGCTTTCGTGTGCTTGGGGTTCGCATCACTTACACCCGCGTTATTGCGATGGCCCTGTCGCTCGCCATCACCGGCGGCGTGATCGTTTTCTTCAACCGCAGCAAGCTTGGTCTTGCCATGCGTGCGTTGGCCAACAACCGCGAAATCAGCGGTCTGCTTGGCGTACCGATTCTTCGAGTTGACGCCTGGGCGTGGGTGATGTCGGGCGCTATCGCCGGCGTGAGCGGCATTTTGCTGGCGAACATGGTGAGGTTGCAGGCGCTCATCCTCACTTTTTTGGTGATACCGGCGATCGCAGCCGCCATCGCCGGACGCATGCGCTCCTTGTACGCCACCGTCATCGGCGGGCTCTTAATCGGCATTGCCGAAGCTGTTGCCACTCCGTTTCCGTACATCGGCTCGGTTCGCGGCCTGGCACCGTTCATCTTCGCCATTGCCGCACTGCTGTGGTTGCAGCGCCGAGGGCAGATTTTGTTCAACGCCGGTTCCGGCCTCGGCGACGCCGATCAGGGCCTTTACGGCGCTTCCGCTGCCAATGGTCGACGCGATCTCATGTTGCGGGTCGGAACGGGAATCGCGGCCGCGATCGTTGTTGCCGTTCTGGTCCCGGAGATCGCCAACGCGTACTGGCTCAAAACACTGACGTCGGTCGTCATTCTCGCGCTCGCCAGCCTGTGCGTCGGCGTGATCTACGCCCAGCTCGGGATGGTGTCCCTCTGCCAATTCGCGCTGGTTGGCGTCGGCGGCTGGTTTGCGCTGCGCCTTTACCACGCGACGCATCTTCCGTTCGAGTTTTCGATATTGGCCGGCGGCGTCAGCGCCGCAATCTTCGGGTTGGTTTTCGGTTTGCCGGCGCTACGCATGCGCGGCCTTTATTTGGCGCTGACGACGTTGATGATCGCCGGCGGTTTCCAGGTCGCGATTAGCGCGATCGAATTCCCGGACGGCGGGCCGGGCATCATCGGCAAGATGGTCAGCGGCCAGCGCTCCTGGATGGGCAGGCCCGCCCTGGCGCTCAGCGATCCCGATTATTTCCGTTATTGCGTGGCATTCCTCGTCATCGGCTATCTCGTCGTGCTGTGGCACAAGCGCTCCAGTGCGGGACGCGCCTGGGCGATGATTCGGCGTAGCGAAGTTTGCGCGCTGGCCGCGGGCGTCAATATCGTGCGCTACAAAGTGTGGGCCTTCACGCTTGCTGGATTCCTCGCCGGAGTCGCGGGCGCCTTGCTGAGCGGACTCATTGGGCAAATGGAGCAGGGAGCTTTCCCTGCTAGTGAATCGGTGCTGCTGTTCGCGCTCACGGTCATTGGTGGCGCCAGCCACTGGGCCGGCCCGATCGTGGCCGGCCTTCTATTGCGCGCGTTCCCGGCGCTGCTCAACGATTTCGGTATCAACGGCAACATCGCGACCATGATCTTCGGCGTCGGCTTGTTGCACGCTCTGATAACCGCGCCGCAGGGTGTTTCCGGCCAGCTGGTCGATCTGTCGCGCCTGATCAAGACGAAAGCCGGGCAACTCTGGGTGAGGAAGCCGGCGTGATCGAGATCGAAGACTTGGTTGTCGCGTTCGGTGGGGTAAGCGCGGTCAGCAATCTGACGGTGCGGCTCGACGCAGCGGTTACCGGAATGATCGGCCCCAACGGCGCCGGCAAGACCACGGTGCTCAATGTCCTCAGCGGGTTCGTGCGGCCGGCGCAGGGAACGGTCAAGGTCGACGGCACCGATATCCTAAGCATCGCCACGTATCGTCGCTCGGCGTTCGGTATCCGGCGTACTTTCCAGACCGAGCAGGTGGTTCTCAACCTCTCGGTTTGGGATAATGTTGCGGCGATCCTCGATCACGTCCCGCATGGGCCCAAGAGCCGGGACGAAATCATCGGCACGGCGCTCGCGTATGTCGGCCTCCAGGACCGGCCACATCGATTGGGCGGCGAGCTTTCCGCCAACGACCGCCGCATGGTCGAGATCGCCCGCGGCATGGTCGGATCGCCGCGCCTCATCATGATGGATGAACCGGGTGCAGGGCTAAGCGAGGCCGAAGCCGATCATCTGCGCCGCGTTATTGTCGGAATTCCGGAACATTGCGGCGCGCAGGTCCTCCTCGTCGACCATGACGTCGATCTGATCTCGCACACCTGTTCGGCGACGCTGGTGCTCGATTTCGGCGTCAAGATTGCCTACGGACCGACCGAAGAGGTCCTCAAGGATCCAGCGGTGCGCACCGCCTATTTGGGGGAGGCCGCGTGACCGAGGGACTGTCGATTTCGCGTCTGCGCGTGCTGCGGTCCGGGCGTGAGGTCATCCACGGCGTCGATCTCGAAATTGCGCCCGGACGGATCACGGCGCTTCTCGGCGCCAACGGCGCCGGCAAAAGCAGTTTGGTGCTGGCGGTCGCCGGCGCCCTGCCCACGGAGTCCGGCAGCGTCTCGATCGACGGTGAACCGATTACGGGGCTGCGCTCCGAGGAGGTACGCCGCAAGGGAGTTGCCGCCGTTCCGGAGGGCCACCTCGTGCTCACGGATTTGACCGTGGCGGAAAACCTGAGCGTAGCCGGCTATCACCTTGACAGCGCCAGGCGGGCAGCTGGCGTTGAGGCGGCGCTGGACACGTTTCCGGAGTTGCGCGCCAAGCTCAACTCGCGGGCGGGGTCGCTGTCGGGCGGCCAGCAGCAGATGCTGGTGCTCGCTCAGGCGATTGTCGACCGCCCGCGCTATCTCTTGGCCGACGAATTATCCTTCGGGCTTGCGCCGGTTATCGTCGCGCGCCTGGTGCCGGTGGTCACCAAGCTTGCCGAGCAGGGCATCGGCGTCTTACTGATCGAGCAGTTCACCCATATCGCGCTCCGGCTGGCGCACCACGTTTGCGTGATGGAGCGCGGCCGTATTCGCTTCTCCGGCGAGCCGGACGAGTTGCGGCGCAATCCGGACATCCTGCACAGCGCCTATTTGGCCGGCTGAGAGTCTGAGGAGATTGGCATGAGCGGACGTTTTGTCGGCCGCAGCGTTCTGGTCACTGGGGCGGGTTCGGGCATCGGGAGGGCAACCGCACAGCTCTTTGCCGCCGAAGGCGGACGCGTGGTCGCGGTCGATCAGAACGAAGCGGACGCGGAGAAGAGCGTCGCTCTGATCAAGGACGCTGGCGGCGAGGCTTTCGCGGTTGGCGCCGATGTGAGCAAGGAAGCCGATTGCCGTGCCATGGTCGAACGAGCGGTCGCGGCGTATGGCAAACTCAATGTGGCGTTCAACAATGCGGGTGTCGGCGCCAGCGGCTTTGCCGTTGCCGACGAGGAGGAAGTCGCCTTTAGCCGCCTCATCGACGTCAATCTGAAGGGCATCTTCCTGTCGATGAAATACGAGATCCCCGCGATGCTGGCGGCCGGCGGCGGCGCCATCGTGAACACCGCCTCGGTTGCCGGTCTGGTCGGAGAGCGCGGTATCGGTGCTTACGCGGCGAGCAAACACGGCGTCGTCGGGCTAACTCGCACCGCGGCGCTCGATTACATCGGCCAGGGCATCCGCATCAATGCCGTGTGTCCCGGCGCGACGCGTACGCGGATCCTCGCGGACTGGTTTCAGGACCCGAAAGTCGAGGAGTTCATTCTGTCGCGGCATCCGATCGGGCGGATAGCCGAGCCTGAAGAGATCGGGCGCGCGGTGTTGTTCCTGGCATCCGACGACGCCTCTTTTGTTGTCGGCCAGGCGCTTGCCGTGGACGGCGGCCTGACCGCGCAATAGCGATCCACCTCGCGAACGATCAAACAAAGCGGCGCAGCGCCGCGTCGAGCAGTAATCCGGCAAACAGGATCAAACCGGCGTCGCGGTCGGATTTGAACAACGCCAGGCAGCGGTCGGGATCGGCGATGTCGAGCCGTACGATCTGCCACGCCAAATGCGCGGTGAAGGCGACGAGGCCAACGGCGAAGACAGGACCGGCGCCGGCAACAAAACCGGCACTGCCGATGAGAATAACAGCGAGCCCATAAAACAGAGCGAGCATCGGCTTGGTGCGCTCGCCGAACAGCAGCGCTGTGGATTTGATGCCGATCAGCGCATCGTCTTCGCGATCCTGGTGAGCGTAGATCGTGTCGTAGCCGATCACCCAGGCGATGGAGCCGGCGTAAAGCAGGAACGCCGGCGCATCGAGACTGCCGAAAGCGGCGGCCCAGCCCATCAGCGCGCCCCAGGAGAACGCCAAGCCAAGCACAATCTGCGGCCAATAGGTGATCCGCTTCATGAACGGATACACCGCCACGATCGCGAGCGAGGCGACCCCGAGCGCGATGGTGAAGGCGTTGAACGACATCAACACGGCAAGGCCGATCAGCGCCTGGACGACCAAAAAGATCGCGGCCTGCAAAACGCTCACCTGGCCGGAGGGAATCGGCCGCGAGCGCGTCCGCTCGACGCTACGGTCGAGGTCGCGATCGACGATATCGTTCCAGGTGCAACCGGCGCCGCGCATCGCGAACGCACCGATAAAGAACAGCACCAGATGGAGCAGGTTTGGGACCGATTTGCCGGCGGCTACAGCGGCGAGGGCGGACGACCACCAGCAGGGCAACAGCAGCAGCCACGAGCCGATCGGGCGATCGAGCCGGGCCATGCGGAGATAGGGACGGGACCAGGCTGGTGCGAGGGTGTCGACCCAATTGCCGGTCGCATCCGCGACCGAACCGGCCGTCGGGCTCATTTTGCCAACGGGTTACCGTTGAGCGAATCAAGCGTGCCACGGCCGGTCTTGGTGTTGTTTCCGGTATCGACCGACGGGGTATTGATCGCATCACTGAGCGACGGCGGCCGCGGTTTGGCGGCAGGCGCCTCCGTGCACGCCGCGGTGCGGAATTTCAAGGTCCGTTCATGGTTGGATTTGGCGGCCGTGATCGCCTGCTCGGGGATGCCGCACCAGGATTTGTTTTGTTCGAGGAATTTTACGACGGTCTCTTCGGCGGAGGCGAAGCGTTGCACCAGCGTGCAGATGTCCTTGCGCTCGGCCTTGTGCTCGATTGCGGCACGTACGGCCAAGGCCCTTTTCTCAGCATCGTCCCTCAGCCCGCCAAAGGCGTTGCACTGTACGGGAGAAGTCTGCGCCTGCGCAGAATGGGATCCCATGGCAATGGCAAGGAGCGCCAGCGCCGCGAGGCTCCGCATCATGTTAAATCCTTTCCCGCTTCCCGTGACCGCACCTTGAGTCCTTGCGCTTAATGGCTCGTTGATTTCGGCAACACGGCGGCAGAGCCTTAGCAAAACCGCCACTGCGACGCTGAGCCCCGGCACGCCGGCGATGCCTCTGCTGGCGCGGCAATGCCGCTCATATTATTCATATTTTCTTATGGCCGGATATGACTTTCGCAGTCCGCGTTTGTACGTCGAGGCTCCGCTGGAGGAGGGCGCGAGTGTGGCGCTCGATCGGTCTCAGGCGCACTACCTCGGCACGGTGCTGCGCCTGAAATCAGGGGACCGCGTTCTCGTCTTCAACGGCAGTGACGGCGAGTGGAGCACAACCCTTAGGGCGGAAAGGCGCGCGGCGACGCTGGTCGTCGGCGGCAAGACCCGTGCCCAGACCGCGCCGGCGGATTTGCACTACCTGTTTGTCCCCCTCAAGGCGGCGCGACTCGATTACATGGTGCAGAAAGCGGTCGAAATGGGCGTCTCACGGCTGCAGCCCGTGCTCACCCGCCATGGCCAGGTTGCGCGCGTCAACGCCGAACGAATGCTGGCGAACGCCATTGAAGCCGCCGAACAATGCGGCATTCTTTCGCTGCCGTCCATCGAGCCACCTGCGTCGCTGGCTCGCCTCCTCGCCGCTTGGGATCCCGCGCGCCGCCTGGTGTTTTGCGATGAAGATGCCGAGGTGATGAGTCCCGTCGACGCGCTTGCGGGAGTGCCGCGCTCCCCGCTTGCGGTGTTGATTGGGCCCGAAGGTGGTTTTGCCGAGGACGAGCGCGCCGCGTTGCTCACGCTGCCGAACGTCCTGCGAATCTCGCTCGGCCCCCGCATTCTGCGCGCCGACACTGCCGCCGTGGCGGCGCTTGCGCTCGTCCAGGCGGTGATCGGGGACTGGAGGTGATTGATGCCGCGCTAGTGAATGACGCGCGGGCGATCCATGCAAACGAAGCTGATGTAATCGCCGTATTTGGGATGAACGCTTGTTATTTGCGACAGCCGGCCCCAATGGGCGCAATAGCTGGCGGCCAATTCGCGGTAGGTCCCCCTGATTTCCGGCCTGTAGGGGATGATTCCGCCGGTATCGTTGCCGTACGGCCATGGGTAGCCGAACCATGGGCCCGGGCCAAACAGCCCGGCGAGCGCGACGCCGCCGGTGCAGCAGCTCAACACCACGCTCAGTGCGACAGCGATCAAGGTATTTCTCGGCATTGCGCGAGCCTCCACACCACTGACAATGATCTTAGTCCTACTGAGTCAGAAAGTCGCGGGCGATTGCCGTTGGGATCGGTTATTGAGGGAGATTCACACTTCAGCATGTGAGGGCTGAGATGGTTCTGCGAACAGGAAACGACAGTG
>JBAUGC010000689.1:0-1615 GCA_049679485.1 Xanthobacteraceae bacterium | reverse complement strand
GGCGAGTGACTCGCGTGTGCGGCTTACTTCCAACCGTCCCGCCTGCCCGAAACGCACGCGGCAACGCGATACCGAACATCGCACCATCGCGCAGGCGATCCTTGCCCGGGATCCCGATGCCGCCGAGCACGCCACGCGGCTGCATCTGGCGGCGGTGCAAAAAGTCGTCATTGAAAGGCTCAATCCGCTCGCCGCCGCCGTATAGGCAAAACTCGCGCGGCGTTGGTTGGTAGTGCTAGTGATGTCGGAGATTAGGATGCGTACCCCGTGGACCGCCGAACATCCCGTAACGGGCAAAGAGCGGCGGCCTCATGACTGAGCGTTTGCGTCGCCGCCCGCCTCGCAGGGTTCTTCTCGGTATCCTTATCGGCGCTCTCCCGCTTTTCGTCGTTGCAGCGCGCGGATCCGACGCAACCGTGACGCTGTCGATCAAAAACGACGATGCAAGCGCGTTGCGGTGCGCGGTCATTTTTGCCCACTGGGTGACCACTGATGTCGGCCCGATCCCGTCAGGCCAAACGGCCACAGTTGCAATGACACGCGGACCGCAGCCGGGAGCGCTTCACATCGCGCGCTTCGACGGCAGACCGATGATGATCGAAAACATCATTTGCGGTGCGGAGCAAAACTGGAGCAATACCTTCGACCAGCTGCCACTGAACCTGGTCCGCGACACCGCGGCATTGACTTACCAGATGGAGTGCCGCGCCGCGCCGCGCGTCGTGTGCACACCGTCGCGCGAGTCTTTGGACGAGCGCCCCGCCAATTCCGTTCGCCATCCTTGACGCAGCAACAAGGGCGCCTCCCGAGGACAGCAATCCCGCGAAGCCAATGAACAATCCAACTGTAACTGCAACGAGCAAAGAAGAGGAAGGCTATGACATCGACATCGACAATGCGGCCGCTTCGGCGGTCAAAAGTATCCGGCACGGTTCTTGGCACGGCTCTGGGTGCGGCTCTCGGCGTGATCGGTCTCGGTTTGGGCGCCACAACGCCTACGGCTGCCGCCGAGCTCAAAAAGCTCGCTATACTCATCCCCGAGGAACCGACCGACTACGGCTGGAACCAACAAGGCTTCGACGCGGCCAAGGCGGTGGCCGCAAAATATAACCTGCAATTTCTGCCGGCGAGCGGCCTCGGCTATGGCGACGTTCGGCCGACGCTGCGGGAACTCGCTAGCGACGGCGCGAGCCTCATGATCGCTCATGCCAGCGGCTACAACACCGCGGCGCCGGAGATCGGCGCCGAAACCAAGGTTCCTGTCGCAGTTGTTGACAAACCCTCCGCGAGCAAACCCGGAATGGTTGCCGATTATACGCCGAGCGGCCACGAGGGCGCATATCTGGCTGGGCGGCTCGCAGCGAAGATGACGAAAACCGGGACGGTGGGAATCGTGGTTTCGGCAGAACCCCTAACGTTTCTTTCGCAAGCTGCTGCTTTTGCGCAGGGCGTCAAGGCAGAGAAGGCCGACACCAAGATTATCTACGCTGTGGTCGGTCCGGCCGCGTATGCAGATGCGGCAGGCGGCCGTCGTGTTACCGAAACGGTGATCGGCGCCGGCGCCGACATCATCTTCGGTGAAGGTGACGGCTCGAGTTTTGGCATGCTGCAAGCC
>JBAUGC010000688.1:0-2616 GCA_049679485.1 Xanthobacteraceae bacterium | reverse complement strand
GCCACGGTGCGGTTCTCAGTTTTTGGTGTCGGCAGCGTCGCGACGCTTCTGATCACCGGCTCGATCAACACCTGGTATCTGGCGGGAAGCATTCCGGCGCTTACGGAGACCGATTACGGGCATCTGCTTTTGACCAAGATCGCGCTGTTCTTCGGCATGGTAGCGATCGCTGCCGTCAATCGCCTGGTGCTGACCCCGCGGCTTCTGAAGACCGCAAGCGACGCGCGCGCGCGGAGCACGCTGTTCCATCTCCGCATCAACACGCTGCTTGAAGTCGCCATTGGCGTCGCCGTCATCGCCATCGTAGCGACGCTCGGCACCAACCCGCCCGGGCTGGAAACGATTAATTACGCCCACCATCATTCCCATTGACGCGAACCTGCGGCGACGTGAATTCCCCCCTGCCCGCCTTGCGGGCTGTGGCAAGAAGGAAACCCCCACGTCATGCGCTCGTTACTTTTCGTCCCGGCCGACAGTGCAAAGAAGCTCGATAAGGGCATGGCGAGCGCCGCCGACGCGCTGATCATTGACCTCGAAGATTCGATCGCGATCGACGGCAAAGCGCGGCGGCGTTTCTGAAGGAGGCCGTCAGTGCCGGCTCCCGGCCGTATCTGGTCGTTCGCGTCAACAGCCTGGAGACCGGCCTGACCGACGCCGATCTCGACGCCGTCATTCCGGAAAAGCCCGACGCGATTATGCTGCCGAAGGCAGAAGGCGGCGCCGCGGTCGTCCATGCCGATGCCAAGCTTGCCGTCCGCGAGGCGCTCGGCAACTTGCCCGACGGTCACGTTAAGATCATCGCCCTCGCCGTGATTGTTGCTGCCCCGGCGTATGCCGGCGCCTGGGTGTCGGACAGTAAATCCGGATGTCAGGTCTGGGATCCCAATCCGCAACTGGAGGAATCGGTCAAATGGTCGGGGTCGTGTGCTAACGGCCGGGCGGAGGGACCCGGGACCGCGCAATGGTCCAAAGCAGATGTGCCGTTCGAGACCGATGAGCGCGAATGGCACGACGGCAGCCAAGTCAAGGTCGGCAAGCAATCCTGGTCCAGCGGCCGCTACGAAGGCGAACTGGCGGACGGCGAGCCAAATGGTAACGGCAAATTGACCGTACAAAAACTGCGATACGAGGGTGAGTTTCGAAACGGCAAGCCTAACGGCGTTGGGACTCTGACGGCCGGGAGCCAAACCGTCAGTGGCTCCTGGAAGGACGGTTGCTTGCAGGGGCAACGAAAGGCCTCAATCGGTGTTCCCGTGTCGGCCTGCCGCTGACGTCAACACTTATGGATGGCGGCGATCTTCGCAGCCGCGAGGCCTGCCACGACGAAGGAGAATGCGATGCGAGGACAATCTCTGCTTCTTGGCTGCGCCATCCTGGCGCTGGTCTCAATCTACAATTCCGCGGGCGCCCTAGCACAGAACGCGAATGGCAAAGATTGCCGCATGGAGCAGCAATGCCACTGGGAGAATTTCAAGAAAATATGCGTGTGAGTGAAGGTTTGCCGTTAGCCATTCGGGCTACCATCAGACAAGGAGGAAGCTATGACGAATATCGATTGGAAGAAAATCTCTCCCGCTTTCGCGGCCGTTCTCGCGCTTGCTTTGGCGCAGCTTTCGCCTGCGCGAGCAGCCGATTATAATGTCGGCACCATCCACATCACCCAGCCGTGGGCTCGGGCGACGCCGAAGGGTGCATCGTCGGGCGCGGCGTACCTGACGATTGCAAACAACGGCAACGCGCCGGATCGCGTCAGCTGCGTGTCGAGCGATCTCAGCGCACACTGCCAAATTCACACCATGACCATGGAAAACGGCGTGATGAAAATGCGGCCGGTCGAGGGCGGCCTGGAAATCAAACCGGGGGAAACGGTCACGCTCAAGCCGGGCAGTCTGCACGTCATGCTCGTCGACCTCAAACAACCGCTGGTGCCGGGCAAAATGGCCGAAGCGACGCTGCAATTTGAGAAGGCCGGAACCGTCAAGGTCGAATTTCCGATCGCCGCCATCGGAGCCGCCGCACCGGGCGCTGCCGCAGGCGGCGGCAGCATGATGATGGAAGGTCACGGTGGCATGATGCAAATGGACAAGCACTGAGGCGCACCGGTCCACACGGCTGCATTATCCCCATTGACGGCGGCGCGCCGCCGACGTGAATTCCTCCCTGCCCGCCTCGCGGGCTGAAGGAAGGAAACCCCAACGTCATGCGCTCGCTACTTTTCGTCCCGGCCGACAGTGCAAAGAAGCTCGGCAAGGGCATGACAAGCGGCGCCGACGCGTTGATCGTCGACCTCGAAGATTCGATTGCGCTCGACGGCAAGGCGCGGGCGCGCCAAAGCGCGGCCGCGTTTCTAAAGGAGACCGTCAGCGCCGCCTCCCGGCCGTATCTGGTCGTTCGCGTCCACAGCCTGGACACCGGCCTGATCGATGCCGATCTCGATGCCGTCATTCCGGAAAAGCCCGACGCCATCATGTTGCCAAAGGCCGAAGGCGGCGCCGCGGTCGTCCATGCCGATGCCAAGCTTGCGGTGCGCGAGGCGCTGAGCAATCTTCCCGACGGTCACGTTAAGATCATCGCGCTAGCCACTGAAACTGCTGCGGCTTTGTTTCTGGCCGGCAC
>JBAUGC010000687.1:0-2133 GCA_049679485.1 Xanthobacteraceae bacterium | reverse complement strand
ACCGGTCGTAGTGCCGGTCAGATGATGCCCGAAACCGCCCGAGAGCGGAGTGTATCGTTCCGCGCGCGGGCACCGCACTCGCTCCACCTTCAGGAGTACCCTCGGCCGAAGGCGTCCTTCACTGAGCTAGATTCGTTGCATCATGTACCCGAAGTAGGGACAAATGTCAACCGAATGGCGACTGCCGCGACCATCTGCTGTCCTCGGCCAGTGCCTGGAGCCGCGCAGTGGCGCAATTCGCCCAACCGTTGGTTCATATGCGGATGTGGTCAGACGCTAGATATTGGTGGGCGAATGCGATTGCCATACTCCCCTCGCCCACGGCGGACGCAACTCGTTTGACCGGGCTCAACCGAACATCGCCGCAGGCAAAAATACCCGGCACGCTGGTCTCAAGAAGGTAAGGGTCGCGTCTGTGATGCCAATGTCCGGCTTTTCTCAGATCGTCACCCGTCAAGAGATATCCGCGCGCGTCGCGCGCGATGTCTGTTGGGAGCCATTCGGTTTCGGCGTCTGCTCCGATGAAGATAAAAAGACCGCCGCACTCATGTCGAGTCACTGCAGTACTTAGGGTGTTGCACACGTCTATCGCCGCGAGGTTCTTGTCTCCGTGGACCGCGTGTATCTGCGATTGTAGCTGGACTGCGATATTTGATCGCCTGCGAAGTTGTTCAATCAAATAGTGCGACATGCTCTTTTCTAGTGAATCGCCACGGACTAAGAGCGTCACGTTTCGCGCGTGATTGGCAAAATATAGTGCCGCCTGGCCGGCCGAGTTTCCCGCGCCGACCAGAAAGATATCCAACCCATGAGTGGCGCTCACCTCACTACGCGCCGCTCCATAATAGACGCCTTTACCGATAAGTCGATCGAACCCTTCGATTGCGAGGCGACGCCAGGTCACGCCGATTGCAAGAATGACTGTTCGTGCCCTTACGACGTCATTGCTATCGAGAAAAATCTCTCTGGTGGTCGGATAGATGCTGGCGACGGACCGGGTGACAACGATTTCCGCTCCTAGGCGTCTGGCCTGCTGGAGCGCGCGACTGGCGAGCTCATCGCCCGAGATCCCGCTCGGGAATCCGAGATAATTCTCGATCCGTGACGACGTTCCGGCCTGTCCGCCGGGGGCTTCGCGCTCAATGACGATTGTGCGCAATCCTTCGGAGGCCCCGTAAACAGCCGCAGCAAGGCCGGCCGGTCCCCCGCCGACAATCGCGACATCATAATCAGTTGACCGTGCAGCAGTCTGAAGGCCGAGACGATTCGCAAGATCGCGTACGCCCGGTGCAACTAGTACCTTTCCATCCGCTAAACGTACCACGGGACCTTCGTTACCCGTCGGACACGTTTCGGGCCAATGTGTCTGCAGTTCCGGCGCATCAGGCGTCCACCAATGGAAGGAAATCTGGTTGCGAGCGAGAAACCGGCGCAGAGTATTGGTCGCAGTGTCCCATTGGTGACCGACTAGCGTCACACGTGGTCGGTGGGGTTCCGCGGCGATACTTTGAAGTCCTCCCATTCGTTCGCGCGCAAGCGCGCTAACTCTCATGGAGATATCCTTTGAGGCCGCCGCGACCGTGTAATATTCCTGAAGATCGACGCGCATGACCCGCGATGGCCCTGCGGCGCGGTATCCCCCGGGAAAAGGAGTGCCAAGAGCAATCGGCACCTCGCCAAAAATCGTGCCGGGAAGGCGCCAGCCAAGGGTGCGTTCAACGCCGTCGACCGTCTTTATCACCTCGATCTTGCCAGCGAGAACCGCGAAAAGCGCCGGCTCTCCACCTTCGTGTACAGCAAACTCTCTGAAATTAAGATGGATGTCGGCCGAAGTTCGAGCCAGACGCTCCAGATTCGCGCTCGGTAATGCTGAAAACAAGGGGACCGCCGATACTTCGTCGATCGTCAACATTGAATTTCCTCTGCGGTAGACTTTTTACGCAGATGCATTGTGCGTTGTGGTCGCCGCGGAACGGTAAAGTTTGGCTGCGTCAGTCACAAGTGGTGGTCGCAGTCGAAGAGAAGGAGACGAAAAACGCTAAGGACCTCATATTGCTGGGCGCGCGTCACAGAACCCGACCTCGGCATCGCCCAGATCGAACGGCGCTAATTCGCCTTTTTGGGCCCTTAGCG
>JBAUGC010000686.1:0-4128 GCA_049679485.1 Xanthobacteraceae bacterium | reverse complement strand
GCGTAATCGAGGTAGCTCTTTTTCATCTCCTCGGTGATCGACACCGGGCGAATGTCGGAAGGGCCGCCGTCCGCAGGCGGAGGATTATCCTGGTCTGCCAAAGTCTAGAATCCTAACGCGAATCTGCTGTGGTTTTCATAGCCGATCAGGCCTTAATCCGCCACTATTATCGGCGCTCTGTAGATAGGAGTTTCTTTTTAGATTTCAATGTTTTATTGGGTGCAGTGCGCGCTGCTACCGGACCGGGCCGAAGTGGTAGGCAGAATGGCGCAACAGACCGCGCTGGTCAGATCCGCAACGCCGTAGGACAGGGACCAAAATGCTACTGGATTACGCGGTCTCGGCGCTGCTGACTTTGTTTGTGGTTGTCGATCCTGTTGCCATGGCGCCGACCTTCCTCGTGGTGACCACGGGAATGCCGCGCGTGTCGCGCAAGAGCGTTGCGCTTCGTGCCAGCGTCATCGCCGGCGCCATCCTGATCGGTGCCGCGCTGATCGGCGACCGGTTATTGAATGTCCTCGAAATTTCACTGCCCGCATTTCGCATTGCTGGCGGCCTGTTGCTATTTTGGATCGCGGCCGAGATGGTGTTCGGCGTCCGCAGCCGCCACGAAGGCCAAGCCGCGGAACTGGCGATCGAAGAGCGCGTCCGCAACGTTGCCGCCTTTCCACTTGCGGTGCCGCTCCTCGCCGGGCCAGGCGCGATCACCGCCACGATATTGCTGGCCGGCCAAGCCAGCGGCCATCTGCTGCTGCTCGCGATACTGGTCGCGGTGGCGGCAGTTGTCGCCGCATCCTGCCTCGTCACCTTCATATTCGCCGAGCGCATCAGCGGGCTGCTCGGCATGACCGGCAATATCGTGCTCTCCCGCCTGTTGGGCGTCCTGCTCGCGGCCCTCGCGGTACAATACGTGGTCGATGGCATCCGCTCGATCTGGACCTGAACGCCGCGGCCCGCTAATCGTTCATTAACTATAAAAGCCCAGTTTGCTGTGTAGTTGCGTTGAATCGGAAGCATAACCATTCGCCGCAGGACATCGCCTCATGGCCGTTTCAGGAATAACGCCCGGCAGCATCTACGCAGCAAGCTCGCAGCCGCTGCAATCGATCAGCCAGCACAAGCAAAACGCTCATCATTCGATTTCGATGAGCGACATTGATGCGCAAGGATCGAGTGTTGCGTCAGCGCCGAGTGCGACCGGCAAAGTTGGCAGCAAGGTCAACCTGACTGTCTAGGCGTCGGCAAAGCTAGCGGGATGGACAGCGAGCACCACCCTCCGGGCGCGTTTCGCGTGCGTGCTGCGCGTCCCGCCGACGTCCCGGCGCTGATGCGTTTGAAGCGCGCGCTGGCCGAGGGCGAAAATTCGCTGCACGCGGTGCGCGCGACGGCGGCCGATTGGCTGCGCGACGGCTTTGGCGCTGACGCCGGCTTTACCGCGTTCGTCGCCGAAGCCGAAAATGCTGAGGTCATCGTCGGCATGGCGACATGCAGCCGCCGCAGCGTCACCGGCTGGGGCGGACCGGTAATTTTTCTGCAAGACCTGTTTGTCGAGCCGCAATTTCGCAAACACGGCGTCGCAGGCGCGCTGGTAGCGCGCGTCGCCGCCCACGCGCGCGATCTTGGCAGCCCGATCGTCGAGCTGACCGTCCATGCCGACAATCCCGCCCAGGCTTTTTACCAGCGCAGCGGCTTCCAGCATCTGCCGCACTGCCTGACCTACGTTTTGGCCGGCCCTGCGCTGGCCGCGCTGGCGGAGCGCGACGAAGATCAACGCAAAAAACTGTCCCGCGCCGGGTAAGCCGTATCGTCACGCGGCGCTCCCCACGCCACCCTTGCGGGCGGCGGACAAAAGTTGGAACTTTTCGCTATACTGGCAGTTATTCGGGGAATTCCGGTAGAATGTATTGAGCGGGCAGCGCAGGCTAGCGGGATTTTGCTGTGTATAAGGTGAACCGGCGACAGCTACTCGGTTCTAGCGCAATTGCCCTGTTGCTAAGCGCGGAGGCTGCGCGCGCCACCATCATCAAGGGCGGTCTACCCTGGAAGCCTGGCTCCGCGGATCCTCCGACGGCGGCGGGGTCTGATGGTTGGCACTATTTTACGCCCAGGGAAGCCGCCACCGTCGAGGCGTTCGTTGACCGACTCATTCCGCCCGATCCGCAAACGCCGGGCGGCAAAGACATCGGCTGCGCGGTGTTTATCGACCGTCAGCTCGCCGGTCCGTACGGGCGCAACGAAAACCTCTACATGATGGGCCCGTTCCAGCAGGGAACGAAGCAGCAAGGCTCCCAATCGCCGCTCACGGCCGCGCAGCAATACCGCAAGGCGCTGGCCACGCTTGATGATGCCTGCCACGCCAAATATGGCGGCAAGGGCTTTGCGGATCTCTCCGACGCCCAGAAGGACGAGGTCATTACGGGTCTCGAGAACGGCTCTTTCAAGCTCAATGGCTTCGACGGCCAGAGCTTCTTCACCCTCATTCTCACCGACACGCGGAACGGTTTCCTCGCCGACCCGATTTACGGCGGCAACAGAGACGCGGCTGCATGGAAGATGATCGGTTTTCCAGGAACGCACTACGACTATCGTGACTGGATCGACCGTCATAATGAGCGTGTCACGTTGCCGACCGTAGGCATCGCCAGTCACCCTAACTGGTCACGATGAATGTCTTCGATAACCGTCGTCGAGCTCTAGTCCGATTGATTTGAATCGATTGCAGTGAGAACAGACAATGGCGCGCAGGCTTCCCCGAAAAGACGCTGTCATCGTCGGGCTCGGATGGACCGGCTCGATTCTCGCGCACGAACTGACGCAGGCAGGCCTCGACGTTGTCGCGATCGAGCGTGGACCCTGGCGTGACACGGCGACCGATTTTCCGATTTCCTACGCACAGGACGAGCTCCGTTACCGCCTGCAGCACCAGCTTTTCCTGCAGCCGGCGCAGACGTGCGTGACGTTTAGGAACAAGCCCGGTCAAACGGCGCTGCCGGTGCGCAACTGGGGCGCCTTCATGCTCGGCAACGGAGTCGGCGGCGGGGGGCTGCATTGGAATGCCGAGACGTTTCGCTTCTTGCCAACCGACTTTACGACCCGTTCGCATTTGACGCAGCGGTACGGCGAAAAGTTCCTGCCGGTGGACATGACGATCCAGGACTGGGGCGTCACTTACGATGACCTCGAGCCGCACTACGATGACTTCGAGTATTTGTGCGGCACGTCGGGCACGGCCGGCAATCTCCAAGGCAAGGTCCACGATGGCGGCAATCCATTTGAGGGCGCTCGCTCGCGGCCCTATCCGACGCCGGCCCAGAAGCAAGGCTACGGCCATACACTGTTCGCCGAGGCCGCAAAACAGCTCGGCTACAAGCCATATCCGCAACCGTCGGGAAATCTCTCGCAATCATATACCAATCCCCTTGGCGTAACGCTCGGGCAGTGCACCTTTTGCGGCTTTTGCGAATGGTTCGGTTGCGCCAACTATGCAAAGGCCACGCCGCAGACCACGATTTTGCCGGTGCTGCTTCGCAGTCCGAATTTCGAGGCTCGCACCGAATGCGAAGTTATGCGCATCAATCTGGACAATACCGGCAAGCGGGCAACCGGCGTGACCTATGTGAATTCGTCGGGCGAAGAATTGGAGCAACCCGCCGATCTGGTCCTGCTGTGTGCGTTCCAGCTATTCAACGTCCAGCTTCTGCTGCTGTCGGGAATCGGTACGCCTTACGATCCGCGGACCGGCCAAGGTCAGATCGGGCGTAATTTCACCCATCAGACCATGTCGACCGCGGTCGGCTTCTTTGACAAGGACAAATACAATTTCAATCCGTTCATCGCGTCGGGCGCGATCGGCATGTGCATCGACGAGTTCAATGGCGACAATTTCGACCATGGCCCGCTTGGCTTTGTCGGCGGCGGATACATCGGTCAAGTCCGGACCAACGGCCGTCCGCTGGAGAGCATGGCGGTGCCGCCCGGCACACCGGCCTGGGGCGCCAAATGGAAGCAGGCGCTGCGCGACAATTATCTGAGCTCCATTATTTGCGGCGGCGCGTGTCACGCTTCGTTCTACAGCTATCGCGACAACTATCTCGATCTCGATCCCACCTATAAGGACCGCTTCGGCCG
>JBAUGC010000685.1:0-7203 GCA_049679485.1 Xanthobacteraceae bacterium | reverse complement strand
AAAGCCCCACCCGCATCATCTGCGCGATGCCGCGCGCATCGTTGCGGTCCGTCTTGTTGATCTGTGCCTTCAGCACCGCCTGCATGTGCCGCGTCTCAACACAGACCACCGGCAACTCTGCTTCGGCTGCACAAACTGACGCGCTGTTGTGGTCTAGTCGGTCTTGACCCACCCGTTTCGCTCAAAGTCTTCCACCATCACCGCGCAATTACACTCACGCTTGCGGCGCTCCGCGTAGATGCCATTATTTTTTTTCTGAAACGGTTTTTTAAAATTTTCAATGCAGGCTCTTTTTTTCGGAATCTCTTTTTCGTTTTTTGGCAAAGCGAGGGGAGCGAAGCCCCCATCACGTTTTCCGAATTGCCCCGCGCGGCCGATCGTACCCCCTACCTCGTCGAGCTCCGAAGCGGCGCGCGGCTCCGATCCGACACGAGAAGGCAAGCATAGAGATGCAAGTCAGACAGCCTAACCTCGCGTCTTGCGCAACAGCATGTGGCTCGCTTGTGCGAGACCATGTTCGATCAAATTATCCGAAATGCTCAATCAGCAATTCAGTAAGGGCTCGGACCTTTCGCGCGGGGTGATGCCCCGGTGGTCGCACAATAAAGATTCCAGCTTCAGGAAGCGGGTAGCTATTCATTAGCGCTACCAGAGCGCCGGACGCGAGCTCTTTCTCAGTCAAAAAATCCGGTAGCGCGGCTATGCCGAGCCCGGCGACGGCTGCCGCCGCAAGAGCCATCCCGTTATCCGCTTTGAATCGACCTTGCGGATGCACGGCGATCGTCTTTTCTCCGTCAATGAAGTGCCACGTCTCGGTGCTTTGCATGAGACATTGATGCGCGAGGAGCTGATCAGGCGTTTCGGGATTGCCACGCTCCCTGACATATTCGGGACTAGCGACGAGCTTTCCATGGATGGGCCCGATCCGTCGTGCGATCAGGTTCGAGTCGCCGAGTTGACCCACGCGAATTGCGCAGTCGAAGCCCTGGCCGACGATGTCGACGAAACGGTCGCTATAGCTCGCATGCACCTGAAGGCGCGGATGTCTCCGCGCGAGCTGAGCAAGCACGGGTGCCAAATGCGTGGGACCGAAGGATAGCGGCGCAGCGATCCGCAATCTGCCGCGCAGATCACCCGCAGGCAGGATCGTCTCTCGCGCAATATCAATTTCGGCGCAGACCCGCGCGGCATGGTCGCGGAATGTCACGCCCGCTTCGGTGAGCGCGGCGCCGCGGGTCGTCCGCGCGAGAAGCTGGATACCAAGCTCTGCTTCAAGCCGGACCAGCCGACGGCTGACGATGGACTTTGACACACCGAGCCGGCGCGCGGCTGGCGATACGCCGCCGGCATCGGCCACTTCAACGAATGTCTGCAGGTCTTCCACGTCCAAGGCGAGCGTTCCACTTTTCGCGACACAGATAGCCAATTGACGAGGCTAGTGCATCGTCACGGGGAACAATATCCCTACAAACAGCGACCGGCAACCGGTCCGGGGAGCTGGGAACGCCCGAACAACTGGATAGGAGACGCGTCGTGGCACCTGCATCCATACCTTCCGGCCGATCCGCAGTGGTCACGGGCGGAGGCGGCGGCCTCGGCCGTGATATCGCCCTCGGGCTCGCCGCCAGGGGCTATATCGTTTTCGGTACCGCATTCTCTGCCGGAGAGGTCTTGGACCTGAAAGAGGCCTCCGGTGGCCGCGTCAGCCTGACGGTCTGCGACATCACCAAAGAACAGGCCGTGAAGACCTGGGCCGCTGGCGTGTCCGAAGCGCTTGGCAGTAGCGGCCTTGATCTTCTGATCAACAATGCAGGCATCCTCACGCCGGGGCCGCTCGAGGTTCTGCCGCTCGACGCCATCCGGCACGAATTCGACGTCAATGTCTTCGGCGCCTTGTCGGTCATGAACGCATTCTTGCCAGCGTTGCGGAAGGCTCGCGGTCGCATCGTTCAGATCAGCACTTGGACCGCCAGCGTGCCGTTGCCGTTCAACGGACCATCGGGCGCGTCGAAGGCGGCGATGGAAGTGTTCGCGACGGTCTACCGCGCCGAGCTGAAGCGGTTCGGCATCGACGTCGTGGTGGCGGCCGCAGGCAATATGAAAACCGGCGGCCCCGCGAAAACAGCTGCTGCCCTCAAGCGGGTGGCCGATGGAATGACGCCTGAACAGCGCGAGCTATACGGACAAACCTTCGCATCGTTCACAGCCGCTCTCAATGGCATGCAGAACAGCGGGCTCGCCTCGGCCGCTGCCGCCCGAAGAGTGATCGAGCTGGCCGAGCAAATGCCCGCGGCGAGCCGCGCGCCGGTGGGAGCGGACGCCGAAGAGATGCTGCGGGTCGTTCGCGAGAAATCCGACGCCGATCAAGATGCGTTGCGCCTCCAACTCGCCGGCCTGAGCTAGGTCCGCTTGATAACCACCCTGTTGCAAAAGGAGCTAGGCATGATCGAAATCATTGACGTCAACGATAGCCGTGCCGTTCGCAACAAGACCAATATCCTCGTCCTCTATGATCTGATGATCAACAAGAAGAAGTCGGAGGAGGCCACGGCCAAATTCGTCAGCCCCGCATACATCCAGCACAATCCGCTGATTGCTGATGGTTCGGTAGCGCTAGGCAAGTTCTTCGGCCAGATCACGCGGGCCCGCGTCCGGGCCCGCGTCATCATCCACCGCATTATCGCCGCCGGCGACTATGTGTGGGTGCACGTGAACTTTCTGAATCTCTTTAACGATGACCCCGATGATACGGGAATCGCTGGCGTCGACATCTGGAAGCTGGACGCCGATGGCAAGGCAATCGAACATTGGGACACCTTGCAACTCGTCGGCGACCCGAAAAACTCGGTGCCGATGGTCGCACCAAACATTCCGCGCGCCAACCCGAACGGAATGTTCTGAGCCGGAGGGATCTGCCATGAGCGATACATTTGGTCTTCTGATGGAGAGGAACCTGCTCGAGGTATTCGGGCAGCGCGATTCCGCACGACGCGCGGCCGTGATAACCGAGCTCTACACCGCAGACTGTACGTTTTTCGAGGCGGAGGAGCAGGTCACTGGCCGAGAAGCGCTCAACGCGAAGGTCGGGAGTATTCTCAAGGATGCTCCCGGATTCGTGTTTCGCGCGGTGGGGCGTGCGCAGGTCAATCACGATCTTGGCCGTTTGCGATGGCAGCTCGGACCGGCCGGAGCCCTGCCGGTTGTCACGGGCACGGACATTGCCGTCTTCGAACATGAAAGAATCCGAGCCCTGTACACCTTTCTTGACGAATCCGCGGGCACCTGAGGTCGTTCGGACGGTGTCTTGTGTGTGACGGCCATTTTGGAGGAAAGTCATGCTGAAGATAGGAATGATCGTCGGGAGCACCAGACCGAACCGGTTCGCCGATACACCGGCGAAATGGTTGCTCGACGGCGCCGCCGCGCGCACGGATCTCAAGCTCGAAGCGCTGGATCTCCGCGACTACAAGCTGCCGTTCTTCAATGAGCAGGCACCGCCGGCCTATACTGGCGGTGTCTTTACGGAGCTCCAAGCGGAGGCTTGGCGTAAACGTATCGGCGAGTTCGACGGCTTTATCGCTACGGTCGCCGAATATAATCACGGTCCCACAGCGGTTCTCAAGAACGCTTTCGACAGCGCGTCCCTCGAGTGGCAACGCAAGCCCATCGCTTTTGTTGGCTACGGTGGCGTCGGCGCGGCCCGAGCGATTGAGACCCTGCGGGGCGTGGCTATCGAACTACAGATGGCGCCGATAAAGCAGGAAGTGAACATCGGGATGGAACCTTACCTCGGCATCGTCCAGAAGGGCGCCGCATTGAGCGACTACGAATATCTGATGCAAAGTCGCAAAGCCATGTTCGACCATCTGGTTTGGTGGGGCGTGGCATTGAAAGCAGCGCGGGGGACGAAGGGCGCGAAGAGCCCCCAGGCGGCCTGATCGATACGTCTCCGGTCCGCCGCCGACTCGTCACCACGGTCGGAGGGCCTGGCTCCGCGTCATCCCTCATCGCGCGGCGACTCCGGTTGCGGCCGCGGCTCGTGCCGAACCGCGCCCGGCTCAACATCGGACGGCGGGACCGGGACCGACGCCAACTTCTCAGCGGCTTTCGCTGGCGTCGGCACGGCGCTCGTCCGTGCGTCCGACGATCCGGTCTATTTGGGCCAAATGCCCGCGGCCAAGACGGATCACTTCGGCAAGGATCGCGTCGCGATCCTCGCACGCATCGCGCACGGCGTTTTCGTGCTCCGCGTCGCCGCCTTTGCTCGCAAGTTCCTCTTGCCGCTTGTGCGCCTCGCACAGCCGGGCAATCGCGTCGTCTAATTTGAGCGTCATGTGGTCGTCACTTTCTGGCCCACGCGGGGCCGGGTTGTGGAGCGACCGACCAAATAAAGTAAAAGGGCGCGTCGCTTCCGGTTCCTCGTCGCCTCAAACACCCGTTCGCGGGCTGTGGACTTACGCGGTCGCCGGGCAACGTGCCCTTGTGATCGCTGAGGGTAGTAGCGTGAACATACGCATCGTCGACGCCAGATTCAATCGAATGTCATTTGTTTGGTGAATCGGAACGCCCTCAGCGCGCGGTGTCCGGCTCCGAAGGCTTCGGCGGGTCCGAGATTGTTGTTTCCGCGACGGTCACCGTGGTGCCCGGCTTAAGCATGACGCTTCCGTGATCGCTCTTGAGCCCGAGTCCGCGCCCCTGCGAAACGTATTCGCGGCCTTCTTTCATTCCGGACGTTTCGAGGATGCGCTCTAGGATGATTTCGCCCCAACGACCGATACGTTGCGAATCGCCGCGCAAGACCTTGGCGAGTCCGTCGGCCTGATTGCCGATGGAGGTGGTCGTCGCCACCATGAGGTTGATCTGTTCCTTTAGCGAGAGAACCTCGCGCGTTTCGGCGGCGAAAGTCGTTTCGAACCTTTGCTGGTATTCGTGGATGCGGTTCCGCAACGGGTCAAGAATCGCCGCAAGGTTTTGCTGTGAATTTTGCGTCAACTCGGCGCCGGTCACCTTAAGCACGCGGTTCGCAATATTTTCGAACTCGGTGGTGAGTTGCTTCTGCATATCCGCAAGCTGCACGGCTTGCGCGTTCAGCTTGTCATTGAGTCCGGCTTCCCGCTCTTTGAGCCGCGCGACTTCCGTGGCCAGTTCTTTCACCTCGCTCGAAGCGGCTTCGCGCCGGACCTCGATGTCGCGGGCAAGATTAGCCTGTTCTGCAAGCTGAGCCGAAAGCCGCGCCGCACGTTCCGAGAGCCGCGCATTCTCTTCACCCTGGCGCCGCGCTTCCCCCGCAGCATCTTTGGAACTTGCCTCAAACTCCTCAGCTCGGCTCCGCCAGGTGCCGCACTCGTGTCCAGCTTTCGCGAGGTCCGACTGCAATGCGCGAAGTTCGGCGGGATCGACTGCCGGCGCCGCGGGCCACACATAGCGGCCCAGCACAAAGCCGAGCGCCGTTCCGAGCGCGGCAAAAAGTGCGGAAACGCCAATAACGACCGATAAATCCATGGTTGACCCCTAAGGGAGGCGTTCTTATTACGTTCTTCTCCTCGATCGGCGATTATGTACTTGACGTACTGAACTGAGGATGTAAAGTAGCCTGACCAAAGAGGTCAAGGCTATGGCACTAAACAAGATTTACACCGACGAAACCGCAGCCCGCAAGCACTTGGAAAGGTTGCTCTGGCCGGAAGGTCCGTTTTGCCCGCATTGCGGCAATGCCGACCCTAAGCGCATTCACAAGTTGCAGGGCAAGAGCCACCGCGAAGGTGTCTACAAATGCCGAGAGTGCGAAAAGCCCTTCAGCGTGACGGTGGGGACGGCATTCGAGAGCAGCCACGTTCCCCTGCATAAGTGGGTTTACGCGACGCACCTGCTCACGGCTTCCAAAAAGGGCATTTCCAGCCACCAACTTATGAGAATGCTTGGCGTGAGCTACAAAACCGCGTGGTTTATGTCGCATCGCATCCGTGAGGGAATGCGCCCGACCAAACTAACCCCAATGGGCGGCGGCGGTAAGATCGTCGAAATCGACGAAACCGCGTCAGGTCGCGTTGAAGGTGCACCAAAGCGCGCCCGTCGCCTTATGGGCGGCTTCGGTCGCACCGTTCTGACATTGGTGGAGCGCGGCGGATCGGCGCGCAGCTTTCACGTTGAAGGCACCACTTCGGCGCAACTTATCCCGATCATCCGGGCTAACGTCGCGAAGGAAAGCGCGGTGATGACAGACGCGGCGAGTTGGTACAAGTACATGAACCGCGACGGCCACTTCGTCAGCCACGACCGCGTAGACCATACCAACGATGAATACGTGCGCCGTGAGGGCGACAAGCTGATCACCACAAATACGGTGGAAGGCTACTATTCGATCTTCAAGCGCGGAATGAAGGGCGTCTATCAGCACTGCGGCGAGAAGCACCTACACCGCTATCTTGCCGAGTTTGACTTCCGCTGCTCAAACCGCATTGCACTTGGCGTTGACGATCAGGCGCGCGCCGAAAAAGCGTTGCAAGGCATCACCGGCAAGAGATTAACCTATCGACGGCCTCACGGACTCACTCAATCAGGTGCGCATTAAGCGCCAAGCGAAGCGCTTCATGCGTTGGCGCAGGCGGAGGGAAACATGACGGTCCAATTGTCAGTAAACCCGAGCGGCTTTGCCCAACAACCCTCAATTTAGCGCCGGTTTTTGGGCAGCCAATGGAGTTATTGGGCAGGCTATGATGGACGCTATCCATTGCGGGAGTGACCATCATGGTGGGGGAAGTTTTCGCTGGTCTCGGCGCTCTTAAGACCGCTTTCGATATTGCGAAGGGATTGAAGGACATCGACGACGCTGCCCGTCGCAATGCGGCGGTCATAGAACTTCAAGAAAAAATCCTCGCTGCACGCGAGGAGCAATCTGCGCTGTTGGACCGCGTAGGCGAGCTTGAAGAAAAAGTGGCTAGCTTTGAAACATGGGAAGCTGAGAAGCAGCGGTATGACTTGAAGCAACTGGTTCGTGACGCCCCAACGTTCGCCTATGCCCTGAAAGGCGATGCTCAACCGCCCGAAACGTTTCATTGCATATGTGCAACCTGCTATCAGAATCGCGTCAAATCTATATTGCAATTTTCGCGCAATGCTTTTGTTGGCAGCACTGAAAGAATCTTGGCGTGCCCGGTCTGCAAGACGGAAGTTCACGCTATCGGGTGGCCTCCGAATTTTGGG
>JBAUGC010000684.1:0-8378 GCA_049679485.1 Xanthobacteraceae bacterium | reverse complement strand
CGCCGCTTTTGATGTTCCCCTTTCGATCTTGGAAGTTAAAGAGCCAGAGATGAGAGAACTATATCAGGCAGATTTGGTACTGATTCGCCCGGATCAGCACGTTGCTTGGAGAGGAGATCAAACCCCTAATGACGTTCAACATATCATCAAACGCTCCGCAGGGTGGGAATAGCCGCTGAAATGACCGTGCCGGATCGCTCACCGGAATCGCGCAATGGCGTCAGCGCCGACGGTTATTTCACCAGCACACCTGTGACCGGTGTCGGATCGCCGAGGCTGTCGGAATATGTGAAGTGCTGCGAACGTTCCCTGGCGTGGCTCGCAAGTGAAAGATCAAGCAGATGAATGAAATTGACAAGTACGGCACAATGCTGGAGATTGCTAACCTAAACCAGCGTTACGGCCGGGCTGCCGACGCGGCGGACGGTAGTGCCTTCAGCCGGTGCTTTACAGAAGACGGAGTATTCGACCGGTTCGGCACGGAAATCCGCGGTCATCAAGCTCTAGCCGGTTTGCAAAAGCCCAATCCTGAAATCAAACGCCGACACTTCATCAGCAATGCTCTTGTTGAATTTGGCGATGACGGCCAGGTGAGAGGGCAAGGTTATCTGATGGTGATGATCTTTGACGTAAAGATGGGCGAGCAAAAGCCGCCTGTCTGCGTGGACTATCACGACCTTTATAGAAAAACCCCAGACGGCTGGTTGATCGCGCGTCGAGCGGTCAGTCAAGCGTTTTAGGATCGAGCGAAGCCGCAACCGCCGCAGGCTATGATACGGCGATCAACCGATCCAAGAGCCCATCTTCATTCAAGAGGACGTCGCTCGATCCGTCATGCACGATGCGGCCGCGGTCCAGAACGAGGGCTTGACGGGTCAGACGAAGAGCAAGCCGGGCGTGTTGTTCAACGATGACGATGCCAACGCCGGTCGAGGCAATCATATTGCTGATGACGCCGGCGAGCTCTTGAATGATCATCGGTGCTAGACCTTCCATCGGCTCATCCAACAACAACAGCTTCGGATTCGTCATCAATGCGCGACCGATCGCCAACATCTGCTGTTCCCCGCCGGAAAGCTGACTGCCAAAATTCCTACGGCGCTCGCGCAAGCGCGGAAACAGCCCATATACCCGGGCTGCGTCCCAAGGCCCCGGCCGAGCCACTACGGCTAAGTGCTCTTCGACCGAAAGCGATGCGTATACGTAGCGTTCCTGTGGAACCCAGCCAAGGCCGGCGCGGGCGCGCTCGTAAGTCGGGATGGGCGTGAGGTTTGAACCGCGCCACGCCATGCGGCCGCGATGGAGCCGGGCAATTCCCATGATTGTAAGTAGGAGGGTCGTTTTGCCGACACCGTTGCGACCAAGCAAAGCGAGGCTGTCGCCTTCATTCATGTGGAGTGAAATATCATCGAGTACGACACTTTCACCGTAGCCAGCCACGATCCCTTCAAGTTCCAACAGATAAGCCACGATCCGCCTCGCCTAGATAGACCTCGCGCACGCGCCGATCAGCGGCGACCACCTGCGGCGGGCCTTGCATGAGGATTGAACCCATCACCATGACGCTGATGCGCTCAGCAAACTGAAACACCAATTCCATGTCGTGCTCGATCAGCAAAACTGCAACGGTTTTTGGTAAATTGGCCACGACTTTAAGAACCTGCGCGCTTTCATTGATCGGGACGCCGGCAGCGGGTTCGTCCAGCAGAAGGACTCGGGGACGTGTTGCAAGTGCAACCGCAATTTCCAAAAGCCGTTGCTTGCCGTATGGCAGATTGCGAGTAACAACGTTACGATCGCTTTCAAGATGGAAGGACGAAAGTAGTGTCAAGGATTCTCGGATTGCATCCGTCTGCTGCGAGACTGTCTGACGCATTTGACCGGCACGGCCATCGCGCTCGCAGATGACCAGAATCAGTGTTTCCAGTGCGGTAAGTCCGGGAAACAGCGTTGTGATTTGGAATGTTCGGGTAATGCCATGTTTTACGCGTTCGTGCTGCCGCATGTGGGTAATGAGTTTCCCGTCCAGTAAAATCTCGCCGCTAGAGGGCGAAATGATTCCGCTTAGCAGATTCACGAAGGAAGTTTTTCCAGCTCCGTTTGGACCAATCAGCGCGTGGCGTTCGCCTGGGTGCAATTGGAAGGAAAGGTTGTCGACCGCTCTTAACGCCCCGAAATTAAGCGACATATCTTTTGCTTGCAAAACCGGGGTCACGTTTGCATCTTTCGCACAACGGGGCGCAAGTCCAGCAGAGCACCTACCAAACCCCCTGGCGCGAAGAAGACCAATAGCACCAGGATTAGGCCCAGCCAGAATTGCCAATAGATCGGATTAATGTTTGCCAAGACATCCCGCACGACAATGAACAGAGTTGCGCCGACAAGGCCGCCATAAAGCCAACCGATGCCGCCAATTACCAGCATAATGAGAATATCGGCTGAGCGATCAAAACTAAGCACGTCGATGCCGACGAACTGAGTCGTTTGAGCGAGGAGTGCGCCCGCGATACCGGCAAAGAGCGAGGAAACGGCATAGATCACCCGCAACCGCCGGCGTACTGGGGCACCAATGGCAGGCATTCGCCGCGCGCTCTCGCGTATACCTCGCAAGCTCAGGCCGAATGGCGAGGCGACAAGACGCCGCGACAGCCAGAAGATCACGAACGTGATAGAAAGAGCATAAAGATAACCGGTGACGCCGCTAAGGTCGAACGCAAATAATCCCGCCACCTTCCACATTGTAACGTCGCTCAAACCGTCGATGCCTCCTGTCAGCCAAACGGCGCGGTTGGCAGCTTCGGATAGCAGCAGGCATACGCCGAGCGTAACCATGAGCCGGGCAATGTCTCCACCGCGCAGCAGGAAGCTAGTCAGGTAGCCGACCAAAGCTGCGATCGCTCCGCCGGCAAGAAGGCCGGTGAACGGCTCTCCCCAGCCATGTCGGGCCAAAAGCCCGGCCGTATAGGCGCCACATCCGAACAAGGCTGCATGACCCAACGAGAGGATACCTGCGTAGCCCAAAATTAAGTCAAGCGATAACGCGAACAGGCCCGTGATTACTATCTGGGTCGCTAGTCCGATATATCCGGGCAGCAGGAAAACCACCGCGACGGGCGCAATCCACACCGCGAGTTCGATCACACGCCACCTCGCGCCGGAAAGACGAGATCCCAGGACTTCAGTATCAGCGCCTAGTAGTTCGAGAGTAGTGCTGCCGGGTGAGCTCGGATGCTGGGACGGAATTGGTGCCGAGCCCCTGCGATTCAGACCGCCAGGGAATGCAAGTAGCAAGACAATCATCAGCACGTAGATGCCGAAGCCGCCAATTTCCGGAACATAATACTTGCCGGCAATATCGATCATGCCTAGCAGCAGCGCGGCGACCAACGTACCACCAATACTGCCGGCACCGCCTACGGTAACAACGATCAGGAAATAGATCATATATTTCAACGCAAAGTTTGGGTCGAGGCTCAGTAGGCTGATGCCGAGCGCGCCGCCTAGGCCCGCAAGTCCTGAGCCCAGGGCGAACGTCACGCTGAATACGCGGGATACGTTGATCCCAAGACCGGAAGCGGCGGTCATGTTGTCGACCGACGCTCGGATCATAGCTCCAAACCGCGTTCGCGAGATGCTCGCAAAAAGACCGCCTGCGAGCGCAACAACAACGGCAATGAGAAACAGTCGATAGACGTTGAAATCGACGCCACCGAGCGTGACCAGGCCGCTGAGGTAGGCTGGTATTTTCACCGGTTGCTGACCGGAGCCCCAGAAATACCCGGCGGTCGCAACCGCCATGAAAACGATGCCAATAGAAAACAGCATCTGGTCAAGATGACTCCGCTTGTAAAGGTGCCGAACCAGCGAGCGCTCCAGCAGTGCGCCCGCTGCGGCCATTGCCACAAAAGCAATCGGCAAGGTGAGTAGGAACGGCACTCCAATGACAGTCATCGCCATGACGCAGAGATATCCGCCAAACATAGCGAACACGCCGTGCGCTAGATTAATGAAATTCATCAAGCCCAGCGTCACCGAGAGGCCAACGCTGATTAGGAAAAGCAGGCTACCGTAGGCAACCCCGTCAAAAAGAACGCCGGCGAAGTCATGCAGCATCAGACGGCACCCCGCCCATCTCATTCACCGTGTTGCTGCAAGCACCGGCCTCGAACAAGAAACGGTACTTACACGATTGAGTTTAGGATGCTCTAGTTGGGGCTGCTCGATGCACCGGGTGATTTGTCGAACTCTATATTGTACAGTCGGCCATTTCGCATTTCGACGCGGCGGATGTAGATGGTCTGTATGACGTTACGCGTTTGCGCGTCGATCTCGATCGGCCCGCGCGGGCTCGCGAGCTTAAAGCCCTTTAGGTTCGCCATGAACTTGTCTGCGTCGATCACTCCGTTCAGCCGCTTGCCGATTTCATAGATCGTCGCCATGGTGTCATAGGCCTGCATACCGATAAAGTCGGGACGGGTGTCTGCGCCATACATGTCCTGCCACGCTTTGACGAAAGCCTTGTTTTCGGGCGAGTCGTGCGCCACCGAGTAATGATGCGACGAGATGACGCCAAGGGCGGAGTCGCCAACCGCGTCAAGGACACTGTCCGAAACCACGTCTCCGGTTGTGATGAGCTTGATCCCTGCCGCGGCGAGTCCGCGCTCGGCGAAGGTCTTCATGAATGCGATACCCATCACGCCGGCCGGAACAAAGGCGAACACAGCGTCCGGCTTGGCGTCACGGGCGCGCTGGAGGAATGGTCCCATTTCCAGGCTTGCCAGCGGTATCCTCGCGCCGCCGATGACCTGGCCGCCGCCTGCAGTAAACGCTTTCGTGAATGCCGCCTCAGCGTCGTAGCCGGGACCGAAATCTGCGACCAGTGAGAATACTGTCTTGATGCCATTCTTGGCAGCCCAGGTTCCAAGCGGCGCGGCGACTTGGGCAAGCGTATAGGAAAGACGAGCGACGTAGGGCGACCGCTCGGTAATGCCCGAGGTGGCGGCTTGCACCAACAGCATCGGTTTTTTGGCCTGCGTAGCGATTGGTACCGACGCGAGCGCGCTCGGAGTGGCGATGTAGCCGGCCAGGATGTCGACGTTGTCCCGCGTAACAAGTTCCTGCGACAGCCGTTTAGCGACGTCCGGCAGGGGGCCGCCGACGTCTTTGTTGATGATTTCAACTTTTTTGCCGGCGATCGTATCGCCATGCGTCTTCACGTATAGCCGTACGCCTTCGTCGACTTTTCTCCCAAGGTCCGCAAACATCCCGGAGAATTCCGCGACGAAGCCGATTTTGATGCTGTCTAGCGCGCCCGCGGGAGTCGTAGCACTCATAATCGCGACGATGGCGACAACAGCGGCGAATTGTCTCGCAAGCATGACTCGTTCCTCCAGATCGTACGTTCGTCCAATCGGCTGTGTGTCCAGTTCGCTGCGGTTGACCTTAAAGAAACACGGTCAAGTTCTTCGCCATAAGGACGCTCTGCTCGATGAGAATCTTCCGCTTGGCGATCTTTAGGTCTCCATTCGCCCGTCGTACGACGTCTTCCCGGCGCCCGACCAAGAAGTCTGTCTCGGTTTCAAGCCTGTTGCGATAAACGAAGAACCGGCAGCTGACGGGCATTGCTTCTCCGTCGGCCAGTGATTCACGCTTTTCAACAAGCCGGACATTGCTGATGACGTGAGCGACGCGGGACAGCGGTTCCTCAGCCCAGTGAATTCCGGTCATGAGCTGTTTGACGCGCTTTGCGAGCGTATCCTTGTCGTCGTCAAACCAACCGACCTCGTGTTCGCTCGAAGTATCGCCGGATTGGTCGCGCCAGGGGACGTTCCTTCGCATCGGCATCCAGTAATGGACGTCGTCCGTAAACAGATCGAGCCATTCCTCGTACCGTCTTCCATCCAACAAGTCGGCTTCCGTATAAAACAGGTCTTCAACTTCGCGGACGAGATCGAGGTATAGAAGCCGTGAAGGCAAAACCGATACGTTCGACATAGCTGGGCCGCTCATATCACGCTTACCTGCGGATTGCGGAGCTCGTTCCAACTGTCGGCGTCCATGAATTCGGCCCAGCGGCGGTAGAGCATTCGGGGGTTTTGTTCACTGGTAATCGGCGCCTCGGTAACGATGCCGGGCACGACTGCATGCTTTGAGCCCGAGCCCAATCCGGATTTGTAGTGATAGGGGTAGCGCCTCGCGATCAGCCCCTCGCTCGCCTGCGACGCGTACGTCCAATTTTCCATATCATCTTGCTCCGTCATTCCGCCTGGTCCGGAATAGCGCATGTAGTAACGGCGGAGGAAATCGCGGGCCTCTGAGGGGGCATCCTTGTCGACGAAGTAGACGCGCCACATTTCGGTCAGATGCGGTCCACGCGGATGGGAGACGAGGATCGTCCGGGGCTGCTGTGCGTGGAACGACGTGTTCGGAAAGATCGTACCAAGAACCGGCATCACGCCGGCACGCTCACCCATCAACTTCACACGCCGCTGCCAGCATTCCTGAAAATATTCGGCCGTAATTGGCGAAATGGCGTAGTCATCCCGCGGTTCTTGCGAGGATTTGAGTCCATAAAAGAGACCATGTCCCTGCGGGTATGCACTGAGCATTATGTGCCCAGGACTGTCGCGGCGTGCTTTTGCGGCACCCGGTCCGATTCCGACCATTTCGACCGATCGGTGACTAACCGTGTGGAGCATGTCGCCGGCGAAGTTCTCCGAGACGAATTTCCAGTTGGATGGAACGATCCACTTCTGCGGTGAGCCAAGCAATTCGGTGCCAGCATCGCTGCCGTCCCAGGCACGCATTGCCGCATCAAGCCCTTCCTTGGCGTCGCCCAGGTAGTCGCTGAGGGATGGCGCCTGCGGGTCCCATGTGGCCCAAATGGTTCCGCGCAATGTCGCAAGCTGCGCCACCTCCACCAGACCCCATCCTTCCTTGGGAAAGGGGGGCGTATAGGATTTCTCGTAAGCTTGAACCGCGACCAAATCCCCGTTTAGGCCATAGCTCCAGCCGTGATAGGGGCAATAGAAGCTTGTGGTGTGCCCCTCGTCATAACGACATACCTTCATTCCACGATGGCGGCAGGTGTTGAGGAAGGCCCGGATTTTGCCGGTCTGATCACGCGTAAGGATCACCGACTCTTCGCCCATGCGGGATACGAAAAAGTCCCCGGTCTTCTTCACCTGGCTTTCATGGCCCAGGTAAAGCCAGGCGCGGGCGAAAATGTGCTCCTTCTCCTGCTCATAGATGCTTTTGTTTACGAAGATCTCTCGGCTGATCTCGCCCGCAGTTAGATCGACCAGGGATTTCATCGAGCCGTTCGATCCGCTCATGGTCTCTCCTCTGCAGCGGAGTCCGCGTTCATGGTACGATTTTATCCAGAAGCTGCTGTGCCAAGGCTGCGCCGGGAACCGGTATGTTTAGTTCGTGGGCGTATTGCAGACACAGCTGGAGGTCCTTGTAGAAGACCCCCTGTGCGTGTGGACCGAGCTTGAGTTTGAACCAACGTTCGGCAACGCGGCTCTGCCCACCGCCGGTTGCTATCACCCGTTCGAGAATCTCCGGCGAAAGCCCAGCGTCAATGCCAAGGCGCATTCCTTCATACGCCGCAAGCATGTTTACGCAAATGATCAGTTGGTGCGCTAGTTTGGCACGTATTCCAGTTCCGGAGTCGCCGGTGTGGATGACGTTCTTCCCAGAGGTCTCGAAGATCGGACGGCATTTTTCAAACGCCTGGACGCTGCCGCCAACCATGTACGACATCGTTTTAGCTTTTGCTCCCGGCTCGCTGCCGCTTACCGGAGCGTCGATAAGCTCTACGCCGCGCAACTCGGCCGCCTTAGCAAGCTGTGCCAAGATAGCCGGCTCTATGGTGCCGTGGATAGCTATCACCGATCCCGGTTTCGCCGCGGCAAGCACGCCGCCGGGTGCTAGCACGACGTCGAGGGTCTGTTGGCCATTGAGCACACATATGCAAATAACTTCAGCATGCGCTCCGACTTCTCTATTAGAGTTCGCTTTCTTTGCGCCGTGCGCAACGACCTCACTCAGGGGCTCCGGCCGCAAGTCATAAGCCACGAGGTCATACCCTGCCTCAGCAAGATTGATGGCTAGGTACTTGCCTTGGACGCCGAGCCCGATGAATCCCACTTTCATCATATGCAGGACCGTTAAGGAGGTGATTGCTCGCGTGCGGACATAAGCTGGATTTCGGCCACCGCTCGCAGCAGCAATTTTTTAAGGCACTTTCGGGCTTTTCGCTGTCCCTTTGCCGGTGGACATGCGGTCATCGAGTTGATCGTAATAGACTATAAAAAAGGCTCTGAACGCCCGGCGCTTCTAATGCCGGCCAAAGGGTTGCGTGCAAGCCCGCGGTC
>JBAUGC010000683.1:0-5503 GCA_049679485.1 Xanthobacteraceae bacterium | reverse complement strand
ATTTAAAGCCAGCGCCGATGCGACCGGTGGCGACGGTCATCAAGAAGTGCGGGGGCGGGTTGAACTGGTCGAATTCGAATTCGGCGCGCAGGAAGACATTTTGCATCAGCGCAACGTCGACGCCGCCGCCGACGGTGAAGCCGAACAGCACCTGTGAGTTCGCGTTGAAGCCGTTATTGATTGGGGCCGACCCGCACGGCTTACTGACGGTGCACACCCCGACTGTACCGGAGGTGTACTGCACTGCCACGCCGGTTACTGAAACGTTCGTATTCGCCACGCCCATCGCGAATCCGATAAAGCCGTAGGGCAAAAAATTGCCGGCGACCCAGCCGGCCCGCAGCCGCAGCGTCGCGAAGTCCTGGTCGGTAATAGAGCCGTTGCCAGTGAAACTGACGCTGTAGGCGCTGCCCGTGCTGTCGCTCGTGACTCGTGCGATCGGCGAAGAGGACGCATGTAGGGAAAAGGAGGCACGATTGAAGTTGGCCTCCATGCCAAGGATCAAGTCCTGCCATTGGGTATTATAGCCGGCAAACGCGCCATAGCCGATCGCGCTTTGGTTGGCGGTGCCCAGCACGGGCCATTGCGAAGGCGCCTGCTGGCTTTCCAGAGTCGTAGCCCGCAAAGCGTAGGCGACCAAGGATTGCGTTGTGTCGCTGAAATCGGCGTTGGCGTTGCTCAGGCCGATCTGGCCGCCGGCATAGAAGCCGCTCCAGCGCGTGAAGGTCGCCGGTCCTATAGTTTCTGAGCCGCGCAGAATGTCGTAATTGGCTGCCGGTCCCGGCGGGGGAATATCGAAGTCAGCAGCGGCGGCGGGCGACGCCAAGGTCAGCGCAAACAAACCGCAAAACACCCAACGCATCGGGCCGCCCTTTCATGCCTTCGGCGCGTTTTCAGCCGGGCGGCATCATCAGGCATTAACCTTAATGGAGCGTTAGTCGCGATTGGACCATCGCGGGGCGGAACAAAAACGCGCGATTGCGCGGGCCGCTCGCGACGCTGCAAGCCGATTAAGCGTCCATTAAGCATTCTTTGAAATGGTTCGTTATCCTTAACAGCCGCTTTGCGTCCGGCTGCTGGAACGGATGAGGAAGTAGTCATGTTCAAATCGGCGGTAGCGACTTTTATCTTCTTAGTTGTGCCATTGGCGAGCGCCACGGCGGCCGATATGGCGCAGCAGCCTCCCATGATGCCCGCTCAGGTCATGCCGATCGTGATGCCGGCGCCGATCGAAGCTCCATCAAGCTGGTATCTTCGCGGCGATATCGGAGTTGGCAATCTGCAAACGACCAACGTGGATTATCTGCCAAACCCGCTCAACAACCCCAGTAACTTTACGATCCAGTCGGTTGGGCTGCAGGATCAGGTTTTCTACCTTCTTGGTGTCGGCTACGAATTCAATAACTGGCTGCGCTTCGATGCCACGGCGGAGTATCGCAACAAAGATTCGTTTGTATTTTGGGGTGGCTACACGACCGCCTGTCCGAATCCCTTCGCCCAGTGCCTCGACGTTTATAACGGCTACATCAGTTCCTGGGTGTTTCTCGCAAACGCCTACGTCGATCTCTTCACTTGGTGCGGTCTCACTCCCTTCGTCGGTGTTGGCGTCGGTACCGCCGCCAACACGCTAGCCGGATTCTCCGATGTCGGGATACCGACCGGCGGCGCGGGCGTTGGTCCCAGCGTTACCGATTGGAATTTGGCTTGGGCCATTCACGCCGGTTTCAGCTATACAATTAACGAGCATCTTAAGCTCGAACTCGCGTATCGCTTTCTCAATATGGGATCAGTGCAAGGCCTGATTAACTGCGTCGGCGGTTGTAATCCGGACAGCTATAGATTCCACACACTTGAGTCGCAGGATTTGATGCTTGGCTTCCGCTGGATGTTCGAGGCCGGGCCGGCTTACGCGGTTCCGCAGTACGTCGCTCCGGCGCCGCAGTACATGGCGCCAGCGCAGCCGATGATGGTCCCGGCCCAACCGATGATGGTTCCCGCGCCGGCACTGTCGACGCGAGGATAGGCGGCAACAACGGAGTTGCCGGCACTAGCGACAAAACGTCCTCGTTGAACACGGCGGAAACTCCGGGCAAGCCCGCGGTCGCCGACTATGGCTTGAATGTTGGCTCGTTCGAATCGTAATGCCTTTTCGACATCGAACATGACCTACAATGCCAACTCTTTTTCTGAGACGCGCGACGCCTTTCTCACTGCCGGCGCACGTTTGCGGACCTTTGTATTTCTCCTCGCTGTCGTGGCTATCAACTACACGTGGTCGAGACCTTCCCCGGTAGATATTATATTCTTCTTTGCCCTGTTGTTGACGCCGTTCTGCAAGCAAACCCTCAATCTGCGGAGTGTCATGCTGATCGGCCTGGTGATGACCTGGCTGATCTCGATTTACGTATCCTCGGTCTCGCTGCTCGATAAGCCCCTGGTGGCGTTTCAATTCGTCGCTTTGACGTCGGTCGTTCTGATCGGCATCACCTCCTGCCTCGTTACGACGGGATGGACCGAGCGCGATCTGAAGCGATTCGTGCGAGTTTACGTGTTCGCGACCGTCATCGCCGCCTGCATTGGGATTTTCGGTTTCGTCACCAAGAATCCCGCGCTCACGTGGGCCGATCGGCCGACCTCTTTTCTCGACGATCCGGACATGTTCGGCGTTTTCCTTATCCCGGGCATGATGGGTTCGCTCTTCCTGATTTCCGAAGGGCGCAGGCGCTTCTTGTACGCGGCGATTCTGCTCCTGCTGTCGATCTCGGTGGTCCTGTCGTTCTCCCGCGCGGCGATCGTCTTTGGATTCTTCTGGAGCGGGGTCTGTTTTCTGTTTTTGAACCGGCAAAATCTCCTCAAAGCATCGCTCGTGGCGATTGCTGTTGTGCTGTTCGTCACCATTGCTTGCGTGATTTTGTACATGGCGAACGACACCTTCGCCCAGATGATCGTTGAGCGATCCAAGCTTGCCGAGACCTACGATCTTGGGCAGTTTGGACGTTACAACAGATATTTGCTCGCGATTCCTATGATCCTGGAGAATCCGCTCGGGCTTGGTCTGTTCGAAATCGACAAATATTTTCCAGAGCCGATTCACAATATCTGGATCAGCGCGTTTCTAAACTATGGCTGGATCGCCGGATTTGACTGGACGCTGCTCATGGTGCTCACGGTGCAACAGGCCTGGTACAACTGGAAGCAATCAAGAAACAGCCTGTGCCTGGTAGTCCTGTTTTCATGGCTCGCGATTATTTGCTGCGCGATGTTGCACCAAGGGGAGCGGTGGCGCTTCCTGTGGCTGTTCACCGGAATGGTGTGGGGCCTCAACTATCGGAATTTCGCGCCGGCGCCGGTCGAAGCTGCCGACGAAGAGGACGGCGAGATTTACTATCAGAATGTGGCGTGAGAGCATTGCGCTTATTCCGACCTCTGCCGCGTAGCCTCATCAAAAATGGCACTATTGCTTGGGGCAGTGTCGTCGCGGTGCTCGGTACGATCGCGGGAATTACTGCCGCTGGTGCTGACGACGTATGTATCGAATGCGTTTCGGTAAAGTTGGAACATCCAGTCGTGGTGCGCGGGCCGTCGAGGTACGAACCCGATTCACCGGTCAGCATCATTGAACTTCCAGATCACACTTTCCGCGCCTTCGCCGCCAACGGCACGACAGTAGCGATCGACGGCGCCACGCCTTTCGCGTTGGGAGGGCGGTCGAAAGTCGTGCTGGAGCCGGGACCGGCTGGAAGCCCGTCGGAGTGTGGCCGCTGGCTGACGACGGTGATGCGGGGCCGCGGCATGCTCTACGGGCTCATTCACAATGAGCAGCATTGCGATTACCGCGAAGGCGAGACCTACAAATCGATGTCCATCGCGGGCTCCGAGGACCTCGGATTGACCTGGAATGTGCTCGGTCAGATCATCACCGCCGATGAGCGGCCGGCATCCGGGCGGCAAGGCGGTGAGGGCGACTGCACTGCGGTCGATGGTCACGATGGATATTGGTATGCGTATTGTCAGCGCCTGCGCGATTGGAAAAACACCGTAGCGCGAGCGCCGCGAAACGATCCATCGCCGGGAAAGTGGACAAAGTGGAACGGTACCGGCTGGAACGCTCCGGGTCTCGGAGGTGTAGCGGCAGCGCTGAACGGGGCCGTCGGAATGAGTTCCGCGTATTCCACTGAAGCGGATGCCGTCTTGCTGCTTGGTACTACTGCTTCGGCACTGCAATTGTCCGCCACCAAGGACAAGCTGCATTTTGCCACCGTCTCAGAGCCGATCATCCTTTATGACGCCAACGACTGGAAGCGGCCGGCGCCGGGTGATCTCTACGCCTATCCAAGCATGGTCGCCGAGCATGGTTTCAACAACATCGGACGGCATTTTTTCCTGACCTACATGTACATTCCGCCGGATCAGGATTTCACCCAGCGCTATCTCGTCGTCCATGAAGCGTCGATTGCTTTGGCTCCGACGCCGCAGCGTCCTCAGGTACGGACCGCTCTGTCGAAATGGACGAGTTCCGATGGCGGCAAGTGGGTGACGACCGGTCCTCCGATCGCCGCGGGCCGCTCGTATGCGTTTGATCGTCAGCTTGGCTACGTGATGACGGCGCCGCCGACTCAAGCGTCCGGCGTCCGTCTGGACGAATGCTTTTCGGCGCGATCAGGCAGTGGCTTTCTCAGCGAGGCAGGGCGCTGTGTTGCGGAGGGCGCCGAGCGGCGGCGCGTCGCCGGCTATTTGTTTCGTTCCGAGCAGCCGGGAACGACTGCGATTTACAGTTGTCTATCGCGGGACTATGCGCGGTTTACCTCGAATCGCGCCGATTGCGACAACGAAGGCACCCGTGATCGCGTGTTGGGATTCGCGTTCCGCTGAGGCGGCGTCAAAAGTCCGACTTCCGTTCAGTCGTGGCTCTCGTCGAGCTTGCCGATGTGATGCTGCGCGTAGAGCTCGAGGCCGAGTTTGGCAACGAGGTCGAGCTGGGTCTCGAGGAAATCGATGTGATGCTCCTCGTCATGCATCAGCTTTTCGAACAGGTCACGTGAGACGTAATCCTTGACCGAATGACAGTGGGTCGCTGCTTCCTCGTAGAGTGCGCGAGCATGCATTTCCGCACGGAGGTCACAGTCGAGTACCTCTTTCACCGTCTGACCGATGTGCAGCGGATCGAGCACCTGCATGTTGGGAAAGCCGTCGAGGAAGATGGTGCGCTCGACCAGTTTGTCAGCGTGCTCCATCTCTTCGATTGATTCCTTACGCCATTGCTTGGCCAGGGACTTGTAGCCCCAATTATCGAGCAGGCGATAATGCAGCCAGTATTGATTGATCGCAGTCAGCTCGTGGCGGAGCGCCTTGTTCAAATAATCGATGACTCCGGGGTCGCCCTTCATGATGGTGCTCCTGCCAAGTGAATTGGCGTCGCGCGGGAGAGCCGCACTTTGGAATTATAACAATTAAAAGCTGTATGGCCTATGGCCAAAATGAAGCGCGGGCCTCGAAATAATGG
>JBAUGC010000682.1:0-7735 GCA_049679485.1 Xanthobacteraceae bacterium | reverse complement strand
GTGGTTGGGGCGTGGTTTCCGCCATGGCAATCGAATTTAGGATTTCTTCATCATGATCGATTTACCGCAACATTTTCTCGTTTGGGGAGAAAACTTAGCGGTGACTGCCGCTGGCGCGGCGCCGATGCGCCATTCACGATGCAGGTCAATTTCGGTCGCGAACCGGAGGCTGGCCTTACCATTTGAACTGGATGGTCGCAAGTTTCAGGAAACCGAACAACGCCGGTGTCTTTGCCCCGGTTGGATAGATCCTCTCAACTCCACGCGATCGCGAGGCCGGGCCCAGAATGGAGCCCCTTCCCACGATTCCGCCAAGATCATGCACTAATTATAATCCGACCGACCATGGAGTGTAAGCGCCTGTCGTTTAAGGTGTTCTGGGGCGAGAATCGTACGCCGGCAGATGGCTCTTCGCCGCCGACTGGAAAAGGAAATTAACGAGCCTCCCAGATATCTTGATGGATCTTTCGTGGTATTGTCCGATTCGGGCGTTAGAGCTTGGGTTTGGCGGGTCTCGCTGCGAGCCTAGCTGCATTTTTCCCGGCGCCAGTTCCCACAGATTCAAGTTCGCATGACACGCCGCATCGCCCCCTGGATTTTCGTCATTGCAGCGATCGTTGCTGTATCAGCGGCTCTTGCCCAGACGGGCGGCTATGCGCCGTGGCAGGGTGGCGCAAGCGACATTCGGGACGCGTGCGGCCAGGATGTGCGCCGCCTTTGTGCCGGCGTGCCACGCGGCGAAGGCCGCGTCGTGGAATGTCTGATGAGCTACAGCAACCAGATATCGGCTGCGTGCCGGTCGAGCATCGGCGGCAGTGGCCCCGCTCGTGGAGGGTATGGCCCTTACGCTCAGGGCCGCAATTCAAACGGCTACGGTCCCGGCGGCTATAGCCCAAACGAATATGGTCCTGACGCCAATGGACCAGACCCTGACGCAAACGGATACGGCCCGTACGCAAGCAGCCCCGGACGCAATCCGAATGCCTATGGACCTTATTACGGGCAGGCGAATACCCCGGGAACAAGTGGTTATGGTCCATCCCGCAATCCGAACGCGGACGGACCTCCGTTTCGTCAATCAAGGACGTATGCACCGAACCCGGAGGCTTCCGCCAGCACGAGCGATCCCACCGGCTCAATTGCCGCACCAGGTGGGCAAACCCGGTCCTACATCATCCATTACCCGGCGGGCTACGACGCCCGCAAAGCCTATCCGCTTGTCTTGTTGTTTCACGGCGGCGGGGGCGCTGGAGTTCATATCCTCTCCCAGACACGCTTTGCCGCTAAGGCAGATCAGGCGGGCTTCATAGTGGTCGCTCCCAATGGCGTCGACAGTCATTGGAACGACGGTCGCGGCACGGCCAACGTCGGGGTGGATGACGTCGGCTTCGTGCGGCAATTGATCGCCAACCTCAAGTCGCATTTGCCGATCGATCCGAAGCGGATTTACGCCACCGGCTTGTCGAATGGCGCCGACTTCACCGAGCGGCTCGGTTGCGAGCTGTCCGACACGCTTGCGGCCATCGGAGCGGTCGCAGGCCCGCTGCCGATCAATCTGCTCTCGTCGTGCAAGCCCGGGCCAATATCTATGGTCGGCATTCAGGGAGACGCCGACCCTGGCATCCCCCTCGAGGGCGGCGAGATGGGCGGAGGAAGAGAAGGTGCCGCCGGCGGCATCGCGGCGTCCGCCACACAAACCATGAAGGTCTGGGCGACTGCGAACGGCTGCAACCTCACTCCAACCGTCGCCACCCTCCCCCCGAGAGTCAACGACGGCACACGAGTCATCAAGTATTCCTATTCCGAGTGCACGCTCGGCACAGGTGTCACTTACTACGTCGTTCAAGGCATGGGGCACGGTTGGCCGCCGCAAAGCGCAATGGCTATGCGGAACGGCCCGCCCTCGCAAAACATCAATGCAACCGACGTGTTGTGGAATTTCTTCAACGCGCACCCGCGATCATAGACCGGGAGCGGAATCGGCTGCGCTGCAGTTCTGCGATGCTGCCTATGACTCGGTCTTGCGGAAAATCATTGTCACGCGCCGGCCACGCTTTGTTGGTTCTGGTCACGGTGATACGCCCGGCGGTAGCGTGGCGTCAGCGACGGCGGCGGGCATAACCGGCCGAGTGCGGTTTTGCAGAGCCAGTTTGAGCAGTTGGTGGATTAATGACGACGGAGATCAACGCGAGCGTGCCTATTATTCAGTTCCTTCGTCAGTACGGATTGTGAACCTTGATCATGCCAACTGACGCCACAGCCGCGCAACCTCAGCCGACTCTTCCCCCGCCGATTATCGTCCTTGGTGCCCGCCCGGCCACGACGGCGATGATCGGGGCGATGCTCGGCGGCAATGCCGGCGCTTTTGCAGTCCCACAGCTAAATCTCTTCGTCGGCGACACGTTGCAAGACGTGATAACGGCGACGGCCCATCAAGGGCCGACCCATATGCACGGCCTGCTCCGCGCGCTCGCGTATATTTACGGAAGTGAGCAGACAATCATTTCCATCGGGATGGCGCGGCGCTGGGTCATGCGCCGACTATCCCGGTCGACGAGCGAAATATTTGACGAACTGAGGGCGCAGGTGGCGCCGCGACGGCTCGTCGACAAGAGCGCGTTTTATTCGCAAGACCCAGCGAGCTTGGCGCGCATCCGCGCGGCGGCACCCGACGCCGATTTCGTTCACGTCATCGAGCATCCGCTCACGCCGGGCGCGGTAACTGAGCCAGCCGCGCAACGCTCGCGTCGCAGGCGGGCACGAACCAACCCGCCGCAAGACCAAAATCAGTGGCTTGAGGCGCACCGGCTAATCTCAGCGGCAATGAAAAGCGTGGGGCCGGAGCGGCTCATAGTGTTGCGGGCGGAGAGCCTCGTTGCCGATCCTTACGCTGAACTGTCGGCTCTATGCGCGCGGCTCCATCTGCCCGAAGACACAATCAACGTCGCGAACATGCTTCATCCTGAGAATTCGCCCTTCGCTGGGTTTGGCCCGGTGGGAGCTAATATGGGCGACCATCCTGCGTTTTTGCGAGACCCGACTTTCCCGCCAAAGGGTACGTCAGGGCAACCGTTTGCTTCGCGGCCGAGAGACGAGGCTATGCCTCCTGAAGTTGCGCGTCTCGCGGCCCAGTATGGCTACGACTGAGTTATCCCTGACTGGTCCGCGCTCACTTGTGCCTGAGCCCGCTCGAGCGTGTCGAGTTCCTCCGTTAAAACAGTCAACAGTGAATGGATAACGTCGATCTGATAACGAACCTCTCCTATCCTCGCTTCAATCTCTTGTGGTGTGGAGTTCGTATCCAGCACCCTGCCGCGCAGATCAAATAGATTGGGATTGTGCGAGAACTCCTGGATATGCTGAAATCGACCGATCTTCTCCTCAAACGTGGCCGCTCGTCGATTTCGTTTTTTCTTTCCTCCGCCTAAGTGTATTTCCTCCAGCTCTCCCGGTATCAGTGAGGGCAGTGGCGTTCGGCTCCGTCGTCCGCGCGCCACGTCAAGGCTTGCCTGATCCAACTCTGCCGATGATCCCGTCCCCAACGGATTTCCGATTCGACCCGCTGCCCGTGGCGGCGTGCGTACGCGTGTTTTCAGAGCGGGAACGGATGCCGGGTTGGGAGGTTTTTTCCGATGATCCGGATCGGACGCGACTGCCTTCGCTAGCGCCGTAGCAGATGCCGTTTTCGTCCGTCGCACCTTGGACTTGGACGATCCTTTACGCTGCCGGTCACGTTTCGCCATTACGCCTCATCTCCCGCCGTTGCAGTTGTCTCGTTAATCGCGGCATCGCCGAGAAATTATCAATTGCGCCACCTCTCTTGGAGATAGCTTGACCAGCGAGGATGCGGATTCCGATCTCGCCGTCAATCGCCCGTCCCTCGTTGGTGGAAGCGTCGAGCGCGCGGGCTTCGGTCCATGAACAGGAAGTCAAAAACAGCGGTTGGACCGCAGCGCCAGGAACAACTGCAAGCCCGACCGAAACGGACCGCTGCCATTGCGCGAACAGCTTGTACCTTTCCGGTACATCATCTTTTATCCAGCTCCAATGCTAAATGCGCGGTTCGAGAGTCGTGCACCGATGCCGGCAATTCGACTACGCGCCAAGCACCGTTGACGTGGCCGGTTACCTCCCAGAAGGCGGCTGGTTCTGGCTCCGCAACGAACTGCTATTATTGAGGTCTATTTGGTTCGTAATCGAGGGCGTCTTGACACCTGTTGTCGCAGTGATCGCACCTGGCTTAATGGTGGCCGCGGTTGAAGCGCGGCTGGCCGGGGCGGGCTTGAAGTGGTGACCTCTCGAAGGCCGCAGCCGGCAAACGGGAGCGCGCGCACTGGCCGCTGGAATGGCCGACGCGAGCGATGAGGCAATCGCGTCGGCCGAGGTCATTCTCTCCATACCGCCGCCGGCAAACGCAGCGACATTAGCCAGGCGGCTCGTTCCGTCGTTGAGCGCGAGCGACGCTAAGATGATCTACGTGGATTGTACACCGTAAGTCCTGCAACTCTCAATCGGGTCGCAGCAGCTATCGCTCCGACCGAATGCCCGTTTGCCGACACCGGGATCACTGGGCCACCGTCTCGAAACCCTGCGTCTCAAGCCGGCAAGGAACCGCGAACGCACCCGGCCCGCGATCTTACGCTTCGGGTGCCGCGGGCATCGCGGTTCGCCAAAGTTGGGCACCCACGGACTCGACGAGCGCGTGCTGGACGGCCCCGCGGCGGCAGCATTGGCGCTAAAAATGTCCTATGCAGGCATTAGTAAGGGGACGATTGCGATCGGCGCGGCGATGATACTTGCCTCGAAGTGTGCCAGCTGGTGCCGACGAGTTGTTCAACGAGCTACAATTTAGCCAGAATGACGCCTTAGTCTGGTTCGAGCGGCAATTGCCGCTTGTGCCACCGCGGGCCCGTCGCTGGGTTGCCGAAATGTACGAAATAGCTGATTTTGTCGGCGGCGGTTTGGCCGCAGGTGAACTTTACGAGGGCGCCGCACGCTTTTATCAGCACCTGGCCGAGGATTTGACCACCGGCAAAAAGGATGTTTCCGCGCTCGCGGCTTTTCTTGGTAAAGGTTCGCCCTGATTTCCCCTGCCGTGAGGAGCGAGTGACGCGGACCTCAACGAACAACATCGCGTCGGCTTCGCTCTTTTCAACAATCACCAGGAGGCTAAGTGTCGAACAAGGTTTTGATGATCGGACTGGACGGAGCCACGTTCAGCGTGCTTGACCCGATGATCGAGCAGGGCGTCATGCCATTTCTGGCCAGCGTGTTCGACAAGGGTGTGCGCGCGGACTTGATGTCGACCCGGCACCCCCTGACGCCCCCGGCCTGGACATCGATGATTACCGGCCGCAGTCCGACAGCTCACGGCATCTACGACTTCATGCGACCCGTCTTCATTCCGGACGGCGGCGTGTACTTAAAGATCAACGATTTTCGCGACAATCATTGTGAGACGATCTGGTCGATCGCGAATCGACACAAACAGCGTGCGACGAGCCTTAATTTCTATGGCATGTCGCCGCCGCCCCAGATCGACGGTTATGTCATCGGCGGTTTTATCCCGTGGCGGCACCTAAGGCAGGCTACCTATCCTCAGACGCTTTATGACGAGGTCCGCACTCTGCCGAACATTGACTTCCGGCTGCTCGGCATGGATCTTGGCGAGGAAAAGAAGGCCGTGCAGGGCCTGCATCAGGGTGAGCATGAGCCCTGGATCGAACTCCAGAACAAGCGTGACAGGGCTTGGACCAAGCTCACCTGCCATCTGATGCACAAAGATCGTACTGAACTAACCGCAGTTGTTCTCGACGGTCCCGACAAGCTTCAGCATCTGTTCTGGAGATTCGTCGACCCTGACCTGCAGGAAAAGGAGCCGAGCGACTGGCACAAGCACATTCAGGAGCGGTCCTTCAATTTCTACCGCGGCCTCGACCAAAATTTGAAAATGATGTTCGATGCCGCCGACCCAGACACAGACATACTGATCACGTCCGATCACGGCTTCGGCCCGACGACAGAAATCTTCTATGTGAACGAATGGCTGTCGCGAAACGGCTATCTGCAATGGTCCAATCTCGCGAAGGACGATTCCATGGGCCAGCTCACGGCGGATAAGCTCAAAGATCATCTCGCGATGATCGACTGGAAGAACACGCTCGCCTTCTGCCCAATGCCGAGCAGTAACGCCATCTTTGTCAAACGGCAACAAGGCAGGAGTCCGGGCGTCAAAGAGGAAGATTACTTGCCCTTTGTGCTCAAACTCCAGCGCGAATTGCTCGAGATCCGGGATCCGGCCGACGGTCAGCCGATCGTGGTGGGAGCTGATCTGAACAAGTTGCGCGGCACAAGCTTCGTCGAGCCCTGCCCCGATATTACGCTACGCCTGCGCGACGGCGGCCTTGTCTCGATCCTCAAGTCCCACGACGTGCTTACGCAACGGCCAAGCCCGGACGGAACGCATCGTCCTGCGGGAATTTTCATCGGCCACGGTCCAAGCTTCCGTAAGGGCGTCCGGCTCGACGCGCTGGACATTCTTGATGTGTCACCGCTCATTCTGACTTTGCTCGGTATTCCGGTTCCGAGCGACATGGAGGGGCGGGTACCTACCGAAGCCTTTGTCGGCGAACATGAGTTGCGCAAGGGTGCGGCGACCACGGCGCCGATGATCGACGCCTCCGATCGCGCCGAGCCGAGCCAGGAAGAGCGTGAAGCGCTCCTGAACCAGCTCAAGACTCTGGGCTATATGGACTGACCGCAGGTCTTCAAAGAATGAGCCTAGGCGTTACGGCGTCTGCTTTGCAACAAAGGTAAAAATGCCGAGTCTTGCGACCCCGGATGTCAAGCTTAACTACCTGCAATTCGGCGGCGGTGAGTCCTTGGTTTTGATTCACGGTCTCGGCGCGAACCTGTCCTTTTGGTATTTCGGCGCGGCGCGACTTCTCGCGCGCACCCGCAATGTTTTGATGTACGACCTGCGCGGCCACGGTCGTAGCTCGATCCCTCGAGAAGGATACGGTCTGCACCAAATGGTACGCGATCTGGTCGACCTCCTTGATTTTCTTGGCATCGATCGTGCCGATGTCGCCGGCCACAGCTTCGGCGGAAGGGTGGCGATCGCGTTGGCCGCGCTCTATCCCGAACGTGTGCGCAATCTTGTCATTGCCGATACCCAGATCCGCGCCCTGCAACCGCCCGTCCGGCTGTCGGAATGGGCGCATTGGGCATGGTGGAAAACGGAACTGGAAAGCCAGGGCCTGGTCGATCTGCCCGCTGCGGAATCCATCATCGACCACAAACTGCTCGCAAGCCTCAGCCGAGCCCATTGCAACGTCGCCAATCAGGGACGTTCGCGTATCTCCTTGCGGGCAAGAGACATGGGTGATCGCGGTTTGGAACGCTGGGAGTATTTGTTGGCGCGAACGAGCGCTGACCGCGAATTTGCCGATGAATCATTTCTCGTGCCGTCGACGCTGCGGACAATAACCAAGCCGACGCTGCTGGCGTTTGGAAAATTGTCGCATTGCCTCCCCACGGCCCATCGCCTTTTGGATTATCTCCCCAATGCACGCTTGATTGTCATTCCGGGAGCCGGGCATTTCTTCCCGGTGGTCAAGCCAAGGTTCTTTGCCCGCGTCATCGACGCTTTCCTGCTCAGGCAAGAACGCGGCGTCGCGCCGCTGGAGCCGCGGCGGATGCGGCGCTTTGCCGGTAATCGCATCACGGATTAGCG